>CAZRKO010000017.1:0-13560 GCA_964600445.1 uncultured archaeon | reverse complement strand
CAAAATATGCCCCTGAACAAGCAATTCCTCAAACAGACTCGCAACTTGGGACTGCACTAAAATTTTGCCCATATTGTGGAACCAGGCTACTCCCATCTGGGGATTATTGCAGTCAATGTGGCATTAAAATATGATAATTAAGATAAATTGATTAATCTAGGTCAAAGAATCATAATCAATTTGTAGGATCTTGACATAAATGAAAAGGCTTAAAAAGATTTTTGTATTCCATTTTTCTATCTACTAGAACATAAATTTGAAATCCACGTGATTAAAATGAAATTAGAAAAATTGGCTGATTGGCCATCCGATAGAATTATTAAAATCTTGATATATTTTAGCATTATCCTATATTTTGTCCATTTTCCAATTATGCTTTATTATTGGGAATTATCAACTTTTCCACAAAATTTCTATGTACACCAACTTTCATTTAGTGGGCCGTTTTATAAATCACTCCTTAAATCGATGAGCGCTGAACAAATTAATTATTACAGAATAGCTATGTTGTTAGATGATGTATATGCCATCTGTTATGGAATATTTTATTTTAGTGTTGTGTTGTATCTTGGACGGAAATTCGAGGAACTATCAGGATGGAGAAAATCGGGTTATTTAGTAGCTATTTTAGGGATTATTGCTGGAATTTGTGATAACATTGAAAACAGTTTCGCTATAATGATGACTACTGACCCACAAGGCTTTCCTGATGTATGGGCCATATACCTTAGCTCTTTTGCACTAATTAAAATTATGTGTATTTGGATTTGTATTGTATGGATAATTGTAGCAGATATAAATTTATATATGAAAAAAATACATACTTTCAAACCTTTCATCGGAGTTATCGTAAGTCTCGCTACAGTGGCTTTTGGTGTAATTTATATTTTAATCGTTTGGCCTTAAAGGAAAGAGCTCTTAATAATTAAATCAATTTTTTATTTTTTTTTATCATTATCATTTTTTAAAATCCGAAGAATTCTTTGGAAATGCTTCATTTTAAATCCCAGTTATTACAAGATACTCAATTCAAGAAATAACTTTTGGTTCCCTATAAATTGGATGAAACCTGCTGATTAATTTGTATTAAAAATCTAAAAAACTTAAAAACTATTTCGATTTGTAATAAATGATGTTTAAAATTTAAAAGGAGCATCTTTTTAAGCGCGAACTATTTACTACTATTTAAACTTGTAATACTTAAACTATGGACCCAGTAACGATATTAATTCTCCACCTTTTACTTTACGGTCTGCCACCATTTATTATAGTAAAATTAGTTAATACATATAAATCAATGACTTTCTTTTACGCGTATTTTGGATTCTTATTTGTATTTACACAGCTCTTTGCTGTGTTTTATTCTATAAAAATTACTAATGATCTGATAATAACAGGAGGTAATATTGCCTACTCATCAATTATCCTTATAACATTTATTTTAGCTATTGTGTCCCAAGATCCCTCTGTTGTACGAAATCTAATTAACATTCAAATTATTCTTAATATATTTCTCTTTTTCTTGTATCTACTCCTTGTTGCAGTGTTAAGTGAACCAGCAACAATAAACATTTTTGGAGTGTCTCCTGAAATATTCAGAACGACAATAATAGTAAATGTAGTTAGCCTAAGTGTTTTTGTTATTGAAGTTCTTATTATGTTTTATCTCCTTGAAAAAGTAAAGTATTTTATAAAAAACCTTTTTTTAATCATAGTTATATATGTTTGGGTTTTTATTGGGATATTATGTTTGGATGGATTCTTATTTCCATTTCTTATTTCCCTTTTTGAACCCGAGTTTGGACAGTATATAGTGGGGGGGGTGTTAGGTAAATTTGTTCTGGGAATCGGATTCAGTCCTTTTCTTGTTGTATTTCTAATAATTCATAAAAAAAGTCTAAAAGAATATATAGAGGAGCCATTTCCCCTAATTCATGTAATTATTCCCCCCAGAAAAGAACTTGTTAGAAAATTGGAAGAGACAGAAAATAATTTAAAAGAATCTGAGAGAAAATATCAGGAAGCTTACCTAAGGGCGAATTTTTACAAGGAATTATTTACGCATGATATTAGAAATATTATTCAAAATTTTTCGATGTCCGTGGATATATTAAAGAAACATCAAAAAGGGGAAATGAGTGTAAATTCTGAGGATATTGAGAGCCTATATAAGATAATGACAAAACAAATAAAAAGAAGTAAAAAGTTGATTAACAATCTTCAAACATTATCTAATATTGAAAGTGGAGAAATTGAATTAATACCCATTAATCTTATTGAATATTTATCTAATGCTATAAAGTTTATTCAAGATAGCTTTTCCCCTAAACAAATTAAAATAGAGGTCGAATCCTTTACTGATCAGGTTTATATAAATGGAAATGAATTGTTAATCAATGTTATTGAAAACATTTTATTGAATGCTATAAGTTATAATGAAAGTAAAATTCCAAAAATACTTATTAAAATTTCAATGAAAAAGGAAAATAAGATTAGATATATTAAAACAGAATTTATAGACAACGGAATTGGAATTCCTGATAATATTAAAGAAAAAATATTTCTGAAAGGGTATAAAGAAATTAAAGGAAAGAAAGGAATGGGATTAGGCCTATCCTTAGTTACGAAAATTATAGAACTATATAACGGAAAAATCTGGGTTGAGGATCATGTTAAGGGAGACTATACACAAGGAAGTAATTTTATTTTTTTAATACCTGAAGCAATGAGAAACATTAATATTTGATAAGAATCAAAATATCCAATAAGAACAAGATGAATATTTTTTCCTCATGAGTAAATTAAACATAGCAGTTTATTTCCTATAAATGTGGTGTGAAAAAGATGAATAAAACATATCTAATGGCCTTAGCAAATATAACAAACAGATGTAATTTAAACTGTAAGCACTGTTTTGTTTTTCGGGAAGGCAATCCTAATACACCTACTGAGAAAAATGAGATGCCAGCAGAAATGATGATAGAAGAAATTAAAAAATATCAACGAAAGTACCGATTTTTAAGAATGCTATGGATGGGGGGTGAACCTCTTCTTCGAAAAGATGTATTAGAGCTGGGAGTTAAACTTTTTGCTCTAAATGTCATTGCCACTAATGGAACCTTACCATTAATCAATCTTGGTCCAAAGGTAAAATGGACTATTTCTCTAGATGGTCCTGAAGAAATTAACGATGAGATTAGGGGAAAAGGGAGCTTTGAGAGAGTAATACAAAATTTAAATAATTTGCCAGAGGATTTTACAGGAGATCTCCAATGCAATTGTGTTGTTACCAAAAATAATGAAAGTTGTTTTGAAGAGCTTATTGATATTCTACGCAAAGAAACTCCCATAAGAGGTATACTTTTTACCTTTTATGTACCACAAAAAAATGATACTTCGGAATTTGCGTGGAAATCTCTAAAAGAACGGGATTCTGCTGTGAAAAAAACGATTGCTTTAAAAAAGGAATATCCGAACTACATGCTTAATAATAAACAAGTACTCGAACTAATGTTATCTCATAATGCCTTGGAAATAACGCGCAATTGTCCGCTATTAGATTGTTATCTTCCGCTATATTTAGGAGATGAGGGATTTGAAATTCCATTTTGTTGTTATGGGAACGATGTTAATTGCGACATGTGTGGTTCTTGGGGGCCTTTTCATATGGAAATGATCAAGAGGTTAAATCCAGGGTTTCCATCTGAGTTAACAAATGACTTCAAAAAGGTTACACCTTCTGATATAATGATATAGCATCAATAAATTATCTGAGTTAACTGCTGAATAAAACGCTTCCGATTGGACTCGAATATTTCGAGTCCAATATTATGGAATTGGCCGAAAACTATAAAGAACCGATTTATTAAGCATTACTTATGCTATTGGTTAAATTTCAATTAATCCTAATTTCTTCGGAAATTTAGATTCTCCTACTTGTCTAATTGTCTCAGTAAAGCTGGTGATTAATTCAGAAAATTGTTTTCCTTCGCTTGCAGAAATCCATTGTAATCGAAATCGTTCTTCTTCGATTCCAATTTTTTTTAATAGATTTGTTAAATGGTTCATTCGGACTTGAGTGGATTCGTTTCCGCTTATATAGTGGCAATCACCTATGTGACATCCCGTAATTAAAACACCATCAATTCCGTTTTGAAAGGCTTTTAATACGAAAGTTGGTTCAACTCTCCCAGAACACATCACACGGATTATCCTAATATTAGGTGGATATTGAAACCTAGATACTCCAGCTAAATCTGCTCCGGCATAGCTACACCAATTACAGCAGAATGCTAAAATTTGTGGTTCAAATTCTTTTATTTTTATTTCTTTTGCTTTTGACACTCACATCATCTCTTATAATTATTTTAATTAGTGATTTTTTGTATTTCTATTCCTGGTAATAAATCTATCATTTTCTTTATTTGAAATTTCCCATAATGCAATTGATCAATAGCACCTACAGGACATTCTGCAACACAAGCACCACATCCTTTACAAGCAACTTCGATGACATTTGCTTTTTTAACAGAAGTGTTATATAAACCCATTTGCTTGTATTCTTCTCTTAATTCTATAGCCTTGTAGGGACAGAGTTCAACACATCTACCGCAGCCAGAGCATTTATCTTGATTTATTTGAATATTAATTCCTTCGGTCTCAACCTCGCCTTTGACCATTAGCATCGCGGCTCTAGCAGCTGCTCCATAAGCTTGGGTTATGCTTTCATCAATCCACTTGGGCCAATGAGCACCCCCACATAAAAATATTCCTTCGGTGGCAAAATCTATGGGCCTTAGTTTTACATGAGCTTCTAAGAAGAAGCCGTCTTTATTCGTAGGGACTTTCAACATTTTCGCTAATTCTGAAGTTCCTTTAGAAGGTATTTTTGGAGTTCCTAATACGATTAAATCAGAATTAAATTCTACTTCGGTTTGAGCATTTACATTATAATAATTAACATGGAAAAGAGTATTATTTTTGGTAATCATTAAGTCGTCTATTGAACGATATCTTTCAAAAGACACTTTTCTCCTGAGTTCACGTGATAATTTTTCAGCTTTAAGATTGGAAAATTGTAGCTCTCTATAAAGCACATGAATTCGTGCATTTGGGTTAATTTTTAACAATTTTTCGACGTTTTTTAAAGCAATTTCGCAACAAATGCCACTACAATATGATTTTACATTTATACCTTTATTGTTTTCATTTTTTCTTTGATCTACACATAGAACAACAGTAGCATCGTTAAAATTCGGAATATTTGAGCTACTTTCCAATTCTAAATCATGTTGAGTTATAATTCGTCCAGGAAATTGTTCTGGTAAATCCTCCCATCTTTGAGTTTCAGCAGTGTCTGTTCCTGTAGCGACTATTATTGTACCTACCTTGAATTTTTGTTCTTTAGAAATATCTTCGATATCTTGCACGGTAATGTTAAAATTACCAACATACCCTTCAATATTAGTTACTTTGGAATTAATAAATACGTGTGAATTGGGAAGTGTTTCCAACTTGTTAATTTGCTTTAATATGTCGCTTCTCCGCAGATTTATATCATAAAGATCAATGTATTCAAGAGCATTCCCTCCAAGACTTGGCTTCATATCCACAATGTATACTTCAAAGCCCTGCTGACATAAATTATGTGCGGCAACGACTCCTGCGATTCCTCCGCCTATTATCAAGGAAGCTTTCACAACTTTGATCTTCTTTTTTTGTAATGGTTTGAGATTAACAACTTTTGCCAGATTCATTCGAATTAAATCACAGGCTTTTTGAGTCGCTTTTTCTGGTTCATGTTGATGCACCCAAGAATTTTGATCTCGAATATTGACAAGCTCAAATAAGAAAGGATTTAGTCCCGCTTCTCTTAACGTATTTTGGAATAATTTTTCATGAGTTCGAGGGGTACAAGAGGCTACTATAAATCGATTTAAATTATATTTTTTAATCATTTCTTTTATCTGTTCTTGAGAATCAGAACTACAAGAATACATGTTTTCTTCGGCGTGAACCACGTAAGGTAAATTCTTAACATAATCAACAACATTAGCACAATCAACAATCCCTCCAATATTAGTACCACATCTACAAATTAATACTCCTACTCGTGGTTTATCATTAGGCCCAATACGTTTTTCACGCGGATAGCGTACTTTTTTAATTTTTTTAAATCGTTCAGGATATAACATTTCACTTATTTTTGCGGCACAAGAGGAGCCTTCTGTAACTGATGATGGGATATCTTTTGGTTTACGTGAATACCCCGTAAAAAAAATACCAATCAATTCGCGATCAGCTAAGTCATCATCTTTTATATATCCTAATTCGTTGTGTTGAGCGTCAATACAGCTTAAAAATTTATAATATGATTTATGAGGAGATAATGCACTCGCAAGTACAGATATATCTACATCAATTGTTTTAACAAAGCCCGTATCAATATCCTCATAACTTAATCTTAAAGTCCCGTTATCAAGATTCTCTTTAAGGAAAGTGACTCGACCATTTATTAATTTAACACCATATTCCTCTCTGCTCTTTTCAATAAATTCATAGAAATTTTTACCTTTTGCTCTAATTTCTGTATTAAAAATTAGGCATTCAAGATTGGGATCGTGTTCTTTAGCTACAATAGCTTGTTTGACTGAAGACATGCAGCATATGGCGGAGCAATACTTCTTGCATTCTGGATGATGGTAATCCCGAGAACCTACACATTGAATGAAAGCTATAGTCTTAGGATGTTTTCTATTATCTAATCTTAGCACTTCGCCTCCAGTAGGTCCATTTGCTGACAATATTCGTTCGAATTGCAAGCTTGATAAGACATTCGGATGAGATCCAGCTAATTTGACATAATATTCTGGCATTTCTTGTTTATATCCTGTCGCAAAAACAATAGCCCCTACATTTATTACGATTTCTTCTTCTGTTTGGGAAAAATCAATTGCATTTGCACTACACACTTTCGAACAAACACCACAAATTCCATAGTTCAATTTTAGGCACTTGGTTTCATCTATAAGGTACACTGGAGGAACTGATGATGGAAAAGACATGTAAATAGCCTCATGGGAATTTAAATTCACATTAAATTCACTCGGTATCCCTTTAACTGGGCAAACCCTAGCGCAATCACCACATCCTTTACACACATCTTCTTTTACATACCTCGGCTTTCTTCTAATTTTAACTGTATAATTGCCGGGTACGCCCTCAATTTTTTCAATATGAGAATAAGAATACAAATCGATATTCGGATTTCGATAAACTTCAACCATTTTAGGAGCTAGGATGCAAAGACTACAATCTAATGTGGGGAAAGTTTTATCTAACTGGGCCATTGTGCCCCCTATTGTTGGTTGTTTTTCAACCATATAAACATAAAATCCTAATCCAGTTAAATCTAACGAAGTTTGTATTCCTGCAATACCTCCGCCAACTACTAAAACAGAACTACTCATTTCATCAGTCGTTTTTAAATGAGTTCCAATCATTTATTATCATTTCCTCTGTTTTTAATAAATTAAGTTAACTATGTTTGATTTCAATTAATCTTTTAAACCAATTTATTTTCCTTGATTTCCAATCCCGCTTTCTATCTTCGGGGTTAATATATTGCTCGATAAATCGTTTAGAATACATGGATTTAATTATTTTGTGACCAGTTTCAGTACGAATTACTATCATAGTATGGTTAGGAGGAGCACCTGCTGCGCCAACACTCAAATCAGAAAACATTCCTGTAAAATCCTTACAACTTAGGCAATGGCCCCTCACTGCTTTATCAAGCTTTTTGATATCAATCTCAAATTCCTTATTATCTTTAGTAAGAATAAAGAAATTTTTCTTTATCCATGATTTTTTAATATCTAACCGAGAAATCCCGGTCTCTTTTTCTAAAATATCATATAATTTATCATAATCAAAATTTTCAAAGCAAAAAAGACTGATCACATATTTAATTACGTGAGCCGGTTTAATATTTAACAATTTCATCTTACTTATCGCTCTACATTGGCATGGTGAGCCTATAAAAGCGAGTTTTAACTCATCAATATCAAAAATCCGGTTTTTCTTAATAATGTCTGAAGAAATATTATAGAGATCTTTCAATGGCAAAATTTGAGAAGATATTGAATATCTTGTTCCGGCTGATTTTATTAGATCTTCTTTATTGTAAATAATTTTCGGTATTGGATTTAATTCCTCATTATATTCTGAGACAATTGCCGCATCAATTTGATATCTATCAAATAAATGAGCAAGGATTGTGGTCGCGATCCCTCCGTCTTGTACAACTTCTTCAAAAGCCTTATTAGTCGTCTTTGCCGGAATCACGTCCTTTATATATCCAAGATCATCAAAAACTTGATGTCGTTCAATTAAAGCATCCATTAATTTGTTAGTTTGTGGGCAGATATAATAACAAATACCGCATTGAATGCAATTATTAACAGATTCCTTGGATTTAAACTTTGGAACACTTCCATCCATTTCAATAACATTAAAGTTTTGACTCTCACAATATGCGATACATGCACCACAGGAACAACATTTCCCTGTTTTTATAATTTCTGCCTCGAGTTCCTTAAATGTATTTTCTTTCTTTTCCCATTCTGTATAAATAGATTTTATTTCAGTCATAATTATCCCGATAAAAAAATATGTAAAATAATGTGAATTTGTTAATTTATGATTATAATAAAAAAAATGATCAATATAACAAAACTTTTTACTACAATATCATAATAAGATCAAAAATATTTATATCTTTGCTGATTTTGTAAATTACAAATTATAAATTTGATCCTTAAAAGTAATTTTTGAAAAACGGAATTAGAACAATTAAATGTTAAGAATTTCGGACTTTGATCATTAAATGGTCTACGAATTCTAGAAATCGATAAAAATTATAAGTATCAACTATGGGAAATTGAAAAATTTATCGATTTTTATCACACATTACATTTTTTTTGAGTTTTTCGATAATGATTCAGATAAAAAATACTGAATTAGTTGTTAAGGTTTTTTAAAAACATTGATAATTAATTTTATTAATTCTGTTTATGTATTCTTCCACATTTCTTAGCATTTTGAATTCAAAATTTCAGTGAAGTAAATTTTTAAATAAACAGTTCTCTTATGAACTAATTAGCAAAAAACATAAAATTACAATTCAAAGCATTCTGATCACATCAATTTGCTATAGTGGAGCGCTATGGAAAGAGAGAAACCTATAACAAGTCCTACAATTTATAAGCTTAAAGATGATTTAAACAATGGAAATGAATCGGCACTTGATGAATTTTGGCTAAAAATTGGAAAACAAGGTGCACCTCTTATTGAACCAATCGAAAATGATAAGAACCATAAATTAGTAACGTTTATAGTTCGGGCAGATAAGGATTTACAAAATGTTGTAGTAATATGCGCGTTAGCAGATCAATATGATGTTATCTCTAATAATGTCTGTGAGCGAATTGAAAATACGAATATTTATTACAAATCTTTTGTAGTGCTCAATGGGACTCGGGCAATTTATACAATAAGTAAGAACAATTCTCTCCTTTATGGAGGGTTTTATGAAAATTTAATGACAAATTGGCAGACCTGCTCACCGGATCCTCTCAACTCCAAAAGATTTGTTCAAAGATATCGCAGGGAAGGAATGCGTTTTGAAATTGAATATTCTGTGCTTGAAATGCCTGATACCAAAACTCGAATATGGACATTACCTAATAAGAATATAATCCCTGGAAACGTAGAAGAAATGGATTTTTACAGTAAAATTTTAAATATGAACCGAAAAATGTGGGTGTATACTCCACAAAACTTCAATAAAAAGGGAGAACCATATCATTTACTAATAATATTCGATGGAAAAGCATTTCTCGAATTTACTCAAACTCCTATAATTCTGGACAACTTACAAGCTAGAAAATCTATTCCACCTGTAGTAGCTATATTCATTCACAATTATAGCGGTCTTCAGAGAGGAAAAGATTTAAATTGTTATCCTCCATTTGCAGAGTTTATTGCCAAGGAATTAGTACCTTGGGCTCGAAAAAATTATTATATTTCGTCTAATCCCAAACATTTAGTTACAACCGGGAGTAGTTCCGGTGGTTTAGCAGCATCATTCATAGGATTAAAATATCCAGAAACTTTTGGGAATATTTTATCACAATCGGGGTATTATGCATGGTACCCGGGTAATATTTGGTTTCAGAGGAGTCAACATTTTTACGGTAAAGATTTTGTTCATTGGTGGACCGAAGAGGATGAAAAAGAAGATGAATGGCTTACCAAACAATTCTTACGTAGCAAAACATTACCCCTAAGGTTTTATATAAATGTTGGTAATCTTGAAACTAGAGCAATCGATTGGGTTCGAAATTTTCGCAATATGCTTCAAAAAAAGGAATATTCACATTACTATGAAGAATATCCTGGAGGTCATGAATATATTGCATGGCGGGAACATCTCCCTGAGGGGTTGATTTATTTAATAGGATCTTAAAAAATGATTTTTAATTCCCCCACATTTCATCGATTTTCTTAGCTAATAAATCTTGTGTGAACTCGATTTGAGTATTATAGTAATTTTCTACAATTTTAATTAAAAAAGAGAGAAAATCCTTATTAACTTCTATTAGGAATGTGTCAAGCAAATTTCTTATAACATCTTTTCGTTTTATAGTGTGTGACACATTTTCACTTGTAGCAAATTTATAGGTTTCTTGTGATAGGCCGTAGATAAAAGAAATCTCATGCCTAAGATTATCTAAACTTAAAAAATTATCGTTATTTTTATAGAAATTTTCAGCTATCTTTCTTTCATTAATATAGTTTCTCGAGATAACGGAACTTTCATACACATTTTCTATAATAACATGATCTTTAAAGAATTCTGTATTTGTTTCTATTTTCGCCATATTTATTACATCAATCGTGATAGAAAAAGAATTTTGAAAGATCAAATTTATGAAATTTAAAATAATGTTATTAAAATCATCTGAATTTCTTGTTAAAATAAGCGCTTTTTTTTTAAATAAAAGAGCATTGAGAGTTCTAATCAACGTTTCTGGCTTCAAATAAGATTTGATCTCAATAATTTCTTTTTCTTGAAGTTGTAATCTATAATCAGGTACTACATATTTACCTCTACTATCAGCTTCCTTTACCCCTTCAATTTTAATTTGATCATCTACAATTTTTAAGCACATTAAAAAGGCATGCTCACATACTCTATGCTGAGGGATAGGAATTGTTGTCAAGTCTTTTTTGCAATCAACAATTCTTTCTGGAATATCGATTTCTTTTGACTTTTTACAAATTGGACATGTGATATTAAGTTTTTTTAGCACATGAGAAATAGGCTCAAGTTTTTCAAAATATGTTTGATATAATTCATAAAAATCCTTTTTATATTGATTATATTCAGAATCCGAGATATCACAGCCGGGATCTTCAATTTTTCGTATAAATTTCGGGAGATATTCCAAATTTTTTAGCTTTTCGCCAAATTCTTTAAGAATATATTTTTTACTTTCCAATAATCGAAGGGTATCAATATTTTGTTCACTAATATAGTCTTCTCTGATAATGTAACTCAGCATGAGCAGGTTCTGCTTAGAGCGAGCATAATTGGAAAAAATATTAAATAAATAATTTAATATCCAATTTTTTCGAAACCCAAAAATAAAAGTCTCTTCTTCAAAATTATAATCCAAATTCTGTAAAATAGCATCTAATTCAGTTTCTTCAATATTTTTTGAATCAACACCCTTAAATAGAATATCAGGCCCTTTTCTTTGATTAAAGAATGACACCAATAAATTCCAGTTTATTATTTCAGTTTTTTGAGTTTCAATCAATTTAGTTATTTACCCTTTTTTGCCTATTAATTATTTTTTCACACTTTTTCAATCGTTTTTCAATATTTTTTTTAGAATTACATTTAAAAAGTCAAACATTAAAGAGTTAAACCCCCTAATTATAGATCAGATTTTTTAAAAGGTATTGAATATTTTTAAATTAACAACTCTCTTTACAACTAATTATTGAAAAAATGATAAGTCCTTAAATTTCTAAGCTTATAAATGATATAAATACTGGAATGGAAATGAATCCGCGATCGATTAATTAAAATATCTGTTTTACTAATAATTAATCAGAAAACTTTCTAAAAATTATCCGTCTTATTCATAGCTCAACCATTTTTATTAGTTTTTAATTTTTCTGTCGTGATTATGTATCGCAAATATATTTAAATAACATAACCTTAAATATTGGTTTTATAACTAGGGCTCTAATAATTTTAGGTATTAGAAAGGGGATATTTTTTGGTAGAAGAAGAAATTTTATTGAAACAGGCTTATCTAAATATGGGTCAAACATTTCTTTTAGCAATTGGGTTAGTAATTTTTTTTTTAGTTGTCAGAGAGAGGAAAGACCTTAGGATTTGGCTAATCGCTTATTTTTCCTTAGAAGTCGGATTCATATTTAGTAATGTAAGCTATTTAACCGGAGTGGAGACATTTAACTTGATCTCCAGTGTATTTTATTTACTTTCAGCAATATTAATTTGCTTTGCTATTGGTTTAGAATATTATCAAACATTTCTTGCTGGCAATATAGAAAAATCGAAGCTTAAGGGGCTTATAGGAGCATCAATAGCATTAATAGCGTTAGAAATAGGGATGATTATTTTTCTTTTAGTGTGTATTTGTATGTTAGTCAGAATTTATTTGCATAAGAGAACCTACACTCATTTAACGTTGTTGATTACGCTTATAGGTGCTTTCGGTAGTGTATTAGGGACGCTTATAAGGGAACTGGAGATGGAAGCGGCTAATGAATTGAATGTCATTTTTACCTACTTCTTTGTATGTGCAATAATTTGGACTGGAGTTGTTGCTTATGTCGAGGTAAAACTGGAAGAATCAAATTTTAAGATGCGAAACATCATTAATGCTGCTTCAGATGCGAGTATAAATGTTTCAAATATGGCAACGGAATTGGCAGCAAGTGCTAACGAAGTCAATGCCTCATCAGAAGAAATCGCATCAACAACCCAAGAAATGAGCCGCGACTCTCAAGAAATTGCTGCATCTACAGCTGATTTAAATAACATAATGCAATTAATTAAAACCATTTCAGATCAAACGAATTTATTAGCATTAAATGCGAGCATAGAAGCAGGAAGAGCCGGCGAATACGGTCGGGGATTTGCTGTAGTTGCGGATGAGGTTCGAAAATTAGCTGTAGAATCAAAAAAAGCGGTCTCGGAAACTAGTCAAAATATCGACGTCATAATTAATAAAATACAAGGAACAACAACCTCAATGGAAGGAATCAGTGCTTCTACAGAGGAACAAACGGCTTCGATGGAAGAAATAGCCGCAACAGCAAATAAATTGGGCATCATAGCAGAAGGATTAAAGGAAGACCTCTCTTCCTAATCAAATCTCGCTTAATAGCTTAAAAGAATCTTTTTTTTTAATTTTAATGTTAAAATCTTTAAAAGACTATTATTACAGGCTAGGATTG
>CAZRKO010000016.1:5940-13735 GCA_964600445.1 uncultured archaeon | reverse complement strand
TCAATTAAGGTTTCAATATTGACGATGTCTAATTTTATTAATCTTTGCTTTACAGTATTTTATATAACAGATTTTAGATCTTCATAATTAATTTCATTCAAATTCGATTCAGTAATAATAAAACACAAAATTATCTTACATTTGAAAATAAGTATATTGATGATGTTCATTTAATTAGAGTTGTAGACTTTTTAACATAAAAAAAATTAAGGAGGCAGAAAAAGCTTTGGTTTTAAATAAAAAAAAACAAACTTGCTTAGATTATTACCAAAAGTTAGAGGTATAATTTTATTCAATACTATCCATTTCTTCTTGAATATCATTGAAAACAATTTTAAGAAGCACTTCTTCCGCTTTATTGTAGGTCACAGGTAAAATTTGATTATTTGTCCAAAATTGATACGATTCCATAAATTTAGTCAGAGATTCTGTTGATTTTACTGCGGTTAATGCCTCATGATATTTTTGAAAATATTTTTCCAATGGATTGAATTCTTCAACTACCTCATCTGCTTCTTCGATCGGTAGAGGAGCCATAAACTCTTCCTTGTATAAAATATTCTTATCATATCCCTCCCGCATTCTTTCAATATGATCCATGAATTTTTGATCAGAAACAAATTTATTAAGGCGTTCCGTTGAGATTTCTCGAGCTTTATCTATATCATA
The DNA here is from genome assembly GCA_964600445.1 of uncultured archaeon. Classification (GTDB taxonomy): domain Archaea; phylum Asgardarchaeota; class Lokiarchaeia; order Sigyniarchaeales; family SOKP01; genus LW40-45. The sequence continues at coordinate 13,066 of CAZRKO010000016.1, read as the reverse complement.
AAACTCTCCTGGTGAAATTAAATTCTTTTCCTTTAGCTCTCTAACTATTTCTAAAACTTTATTAAATTCATTCGTAAAATCTCCAAGATTTTCAAAATATGATGGAAAAATGGCAGGGAGATTTGGATTAATATGTTTAATAATTTCGAGGAATGTTAGCAATTCTTTTGAAAATAATATTCTTGCATCTAAGATTGGCATGCATTTATTTGCTTCAATTACAAGCTCATCCATCAAACTGAATTTTAACATGTCTGATTTTTGTTGGTCGAGCATACTTTTAAGCCTAATCATTTTTTCTGAGTCATCAGGTTCCCCTTCGGAGACTGTGCTTTGAATATCTTCATGCAATTGTTCAATGTTCATTTTATATTCCCTTCGTTTTAATTTGCTCAGAAAAAATTCCAATGACTTTACTTTTATAAATTCTTTATGCTCTTCAAGGAATTTTTCAATAAGTTCAAAAGTTTTTTGTAACGGCTCATAAAGATACTTGAGAATGTAAATAAAAACCAAGCGATCAGCTATAGTAATTTTATTATCATAAAATCTCGTTAATTCTAAATTATCATATAATTCAAATAACATCTCAAAGAAATCTTTTAATAAATCTCGGTTTTTAACGGCATCGAGGGGAGTTTCTTCTGATTCTTTAAAGTAATTTTTTTTAAAGTTCCGAACCAAATCAATATAATAATATAATGCACTTAAATTTCCTAAAGTATTTAAGCGTCTAATGTAGTCAAGAAATTCTTTTCCTATATCGTTTAGTGGACTGACATCCTCGAACATATCTACAAATAATTCCGGGTAGTCCTTTTTAGATATATCAAATGTCTTGATATAATATCCTTTTAAAGTCAAAATGGGAATAATACTCCTGATGGTCATAACCCGTCTCATTATTGCCTTCAAATCTTCTTTAACTATCGCTAAAATTTGCTCATTTAAATTTTCTTTCGTATCATCTATGACAAATTCTCGTTCTTTTAATAATTGTTTTAACTTAATAGCTCGAATCATTGAATTACGACCGCCGTAAATTTCAATATAAATTTTCGCTAAGATCATAATAGCCACCGAACCAGTAAGCAATTTGTCTGACTTTTTATTCTTAATAATTTGGCGGGTTAATAAGTTCATCAACCTTATTGTGAAGAGTTTATCATCATCACGAGGTAGTTCATCTATTTTTTGATGAAAATCTTCGATTATTTTTTGTTTAGGAAATGAATTTTCCCATAATTGATCGAATATTCTATTTCCTTCTTCATTCTCTAAAAGTTCTAAAAACCTAGGCACAATATTATTAATCGCATTAGCCCATTTAAAGTGCTCTTCAAAAACAGGAAATTCAGATCGGTATTGTTCAATTAAAGTATGTACATTTGGAGCCTCTTCTATAGTTTTAGGTCCCTCATATTTCCCTAGTGTATAATTAACGATATCATCGAAAGTGGGAGTTCTAGATTTTAGGGGGGTGGGTCTTTCTATTTCAAGAAATAATTTATATATTTCAAATAAGTTTCTACTTTTCCGTTTAGAACGGTTAATTATATATTGGTTCATTTCTTCTTGACTCAAACCATCAAGGTCATTTAATGAGCATGTAAACATCAGAGATCTTGTAAGAGTTTTTTCAATTACTTTTGATTCTAAACTACTCATAGTTTCAGAGTATTTAGTTAAGAATCTCGCTATATCAGAACCTAAATATGAACCATGTTCTTCGGGGATTTCAGAAATAGCTTCCAATAACTCATTTATCAGCGTTTGTGCTTTTACTTCACCCAATTGCCGAATATATTTGTCTTCAGCTCGTTTTAAAAATCCACCAACATCTGTAAATTGTTTGCGTTTCTCTTCGGAGCCAAGAACATGTGTAATAACATCTTCTAAATTCTGGGAAGATTCTAGTAAATTACCCTCTTTAGCCATTTCTAAGAATGCTTTAAATAATTCGATTAATCCGCCCATTTTATTCTTACTTCTTCTTATTATCTCTTGATCAACTTGTTTCCTATTCATTCCACCAACATCAGAAAGAGACTGTATAAAGATTTTAATATGCTTTAAAATTTTTTCCAAAACTTCAGGATAAAAACGATAGGTATCTTCTGAGAACTTGAATACATATTTTGCAATTTCAGAATCGGCAATACCTTTAAAATTATCAACAATATTTTTTAAGGCTTTATTAATTTCCTCTGAAAACTCTGCCGCTTTATTATCACCGATCTTTTGAGCAAAATTATCACCAGATCTTTTAACAAATAGTTCAAATTCTTCAAATTTGGCAATTTTAACGGATTCACCAATGGTAAATCTAATGACGTCTTCAAACCTCTCAGAATCTTTCATTATTTCGCTATTTTCTGCTTTTGCAACAAATCTTTGCAATAAATCTGACAAGTTTCGTATTTCGGATTTACTTCTAATAATTAGATTTTGATTTACTTGTTTTAAGTTCTGATTGGCAAGATCTTTGAGTGAATTAGTGAACATTAAAAAATGATTCAATATACCCTCAATATTTTCAGCAGGTATTTTTTCTAATCCTTGGGAATATGTGAACAAAAATTTTGTGATTTCTGGACCCAGACTTCCACTAAATTCTCCTGGGATAAGATATAATGAATTCTTTAAATTATCAAAGAGTGTGCGTGTCTTTTCTTCGCCAATCCGTTCTTTAAACGGATTTTCTGCTCGTTTTAGAAAGATTTCCATGAATAGATAATATAGCTCAATTATAAATATCTATCTTTTTGTTAAAAATGGATTTTATGATATACAATATCCATTAAAAATAAAGAAAATAAAAATAATATTTTTAAACTTTAATTTTCAAATATAAAATACGAGATAATAGTATAGAAAATAAATTTAGAGGAAATTTTAAGACGAATATTATTTTATAAATGAGTAAAATTACCATAAAACCTATTAAAAAACCTATTAAATCTAAATTCTTTATAATTTAATATTATTCAAAATGAATTGGAGCTAACCACATCTTATGAAAAAAAAAATCGCAATTACTAAAGGTGACGGAATAGGGGCCGAAGTTGTAGAAGAAGGCACTAAGATCTTAAAAATAATTTCCGACTATACTGAATTTGAATTTGAATTTCAGGAAGCTCCCGCCGGTGGCGCGATATGGAAAAAGTATGGTGAAAGTTTACCTGAAAAATCATTTAATACAATAAAGACTTCTGATGCGCTATTATTCGGGGCTATTGGAATCCCTGGCTTGCCACAGGGAGTTGCCGAAATTGCCATATTAAAGATAAGGCAGGATTTGGATTTATACATTAATTTGAGACCAATTAAACTATATGACACATTAAGGGATCGTTGTCCTTTAAAGGATGAATATATTGGAGAGGGAATTGATATAACTTTTGTAAGAGAAAATACTGAGGGTCTTTATGCGAATATTGGTGAATTAAAGGAAGATGAGGCACATAATATAATGTTGTATACTCGTAAAGGTTGCGAACGTATCATTAAATACGGTTTTGAGTTTGCGAAAAGAATGGGACATAAGAAGGTTACCTCTGTTGATAAGGCAAACATCTTAAAACCCAGTCAGTTATGGCGTAAGATTTTCCATGAAATTGCTTCTGATTATCCAGATCTCCAAACCGAAGATATTTATATAGATGCGTTTTGTCAATGGCTAATTAGAACACCATATTCATACCAAACTGTGGTAACAGGAAATATGTTTGGAGATATTGCCAGTGATGAGGGTGCTTTTCTAATTGGCAGTTTGGGCATGGCGTCAAGTGGAAATATACACCCCGGAAAGGTATCGATGTATGAGCCAATACACGGATCTGCCCCAGATATAGCTGGAAAGGGGATAGCCAACCCAATCGGCACTATTTTAAGCGTAAAGCTCATGATGCAGGAATCGTTTGGACAAGGGGAATTGGGTAATGAAATAGAAGCATCAATAGAAGAAGCGTTGCTTGAAGGCAGAACTAAAGATATAGAAAATCCAAATCTTAAGACTCTCTCAACACAGGAAATGGGAAATTTAATTTCTGAAAAACTTAAATCTCGCCTTAAGAAATAGTTTTAAAATATTAGAGTTCAGCAATAACAATTTTCATAGGAAAAAAAACTCCAATTTCATCAGTTTTTATAATGTTATATCCGGCTCTTCTTATGGAATCTTCTACATATATTGGTCTGCAGCTTGCAAAGCCTTGAAATGTCCTATGAGACCATTCATATAGTTTAACTCCTAAAGAATTTTCACGACCTTCTCTTGGAATACTGACTACACATAATCTTCCAGTAGGTTTTAAAACTCTTTTAATTTCATTTAGGACAATAGGAATATCAGGAATATCAAACAACTCTAAGGTACTTGCCATATATACAACATCAAAATAATTTTCCTTATATGGTAAATTTCGTGCATCGCCTTCTTTCACTTTCACATTAAAAATGTGATTTTTAGCTAAATTATTTTTAGTAATTTTCACCATTTCGGGAGTTAAATCAATGCCGTAAACTTCTCCGATTTCGCCTACGGCTTTGGAAATTTCAATTAATGCCGTACCTCTACCAAATCCAATTTCTAATACTTTTTCACCTTTCTGGAGTTTTAAAAGTTCAAGACTTCTTTTTCTTAATGATTTTTCTGACTTTTCAATTAAGCTCATGATTTTACTAAATTTAGTATACATTCGTTTCATCGCTGTATTATCCGCTCTTACTCTTAAAACTCGTTTTTTATTCATATCTTTCACATAAGTAATTAGTTTTATAAATAGATTGCCTTTAAACTAAAACCTCATATAAGCTATATTTCCTCTTTCGGGAATTGTTGAATATTTATTGAATCGAACTCTCAAACGATTCTGAGGCATACCAAACCTCCATAGCCAATAGATAAAAAACCAAATCATTATAACCCTAATAAAACCATATTTTTCAAATCTTCTTGTCGAAGTCAATACAGCAGAAGGAATACATATGATGTTCCGTCTCCCATATTTCTTTAATCGGCGGCTAAAATCAAAATCCTCACAAATCCACAGAGGCTTAAAACCATTTAATTCTTCAAAAATAGACTTGCGAATAAAAATTGCATTATCACCTGGAAATGATTTAAATAATTTAACAAACCAATTACCCATTCTTTCCCATAAAAAATTTATGAATTTGAGAAAACTTGTTCGCTTTAAATTAGAATTCCAATTCCAGTTTTTCATAAAGCCACCACCTACTTTTGCTGGGTCTTTCATATTATGCATTATGCTTATGAACGCATTTTTAGGTAAAATTGTATCAGCATGCAGGAAAAGCAAAATATCTCCTTTTGCTAATTTTGCTCCCTCATTGAGTTGTTTATATCTACTGGGTAGACCTACAACTACTTTATCGGCTAATTTTTTAGCTATTTCAATTGTACCGTCCTTTGAACCCCCATCACTAACAATTATTTCAACCGGAATAGAGTATCCTGAATTAGTTTGGGTTGCTTGTCTTGCTGTAGTAATTGTTTTTTCCAAATTATCAATTTCATTAAGTGTAATGATAATGATGCTAATTAACATATCGATACAATATTTTATTTTTTACCTATTTTCCGATATCTAGTTTTATCTTTAATTTCCTCTATATATAAACCAAGTTCATTAATAATTTTAGCTGTATAATTTGGGTAAAAAAATCCACTATAGGTTTTGCTTACTGAAAGTGCCTGTATATAAGAAATTAAAGAAACTAGATCTTCTTCAAGATCAATATCCCCAAATGCGGGCAATAAAGTCAAATTAATTCCCATAGTTTTACAAAAGCTTGAAAATTGGATAATCTCAACACCACCTCTAAATAATTGGTACTCTGTGAACCATATATAATTAAATTCTTGGTTAATACCTACGAGATAAATACCTCCACCGTTAGCTGGTCCTATTACTACTTTTTTTTTATTAATTACACTAGATAACGATTCAAATGTTTTATTTAATAATTTTGGGTCCAAATATGGAAGATCCGCTCCTAATATAATAATATTATCAGCGCCTTTAGTAAAAGCCAAATTAACTACGGAACCAAATCTTTCATCAAAATTAGATCCTTTTTGCAAAATGTATTCAACTGGCTTGTTTAAATTTCCATCATTACGTACATTTTCAACGATATTTTTTAAAATTAGTTCATTATCTTTAGGGATATATCCTATATAAATCTGATCAGCTTTACTTTTAGAAGATAGAGAAATGGTATCTTTTAACATTGCCTCAGCAATCAACGCTGCATCTTTCTCGGATAAACACGTATTTTGGGTGAGACGGGTCTTGACTAAACCTGGAACAGGTACTTTTGAAAAAATTAGCACAATATTTTGAGGCATTCTAAAAAATAAATTATATTATTAATTTTAAGGTTTTTTAGCTAACCATAATCCTCTACTAACTTTCTTTTCATGGGCTGCTTTATGCCAAGCTAATACTCCCTTTTCGGCTGCTTCATATAGTTCTGGTCCAAAACCTTTCTCTATATTTTCTTTATTATCTTGAAGGATACCAACATAAATATCCATATGATTTGCATAATCTTCTCCTAGATCCTCTTTTTCAATTAATTTATAACCCGTATCTTCAATTAATTTAGCATATCCATCTAAAGTTTGCAAGTCTGGAAATACCATGAATTCCATTAGAAAATCAGATTCATCTTCAGTGGGCATACTAGATCCCCAGATCCAATCTGTGAAGGATAAAGTTCCTCCAAGTTTTAACACACGCCAAGTCTCTTCAATTAAGCGGTTTTTATCTCGAATATAGCACCATGCATCTTGTCCCCACACGACATCAAATGTATTGGCATGAGCAGGAATATCCAGCCCTGATCCAATTCTGTATTCGATTTTATCTGCATATGGTTTCCCTTCAGTCCTCTTTTTAGCTTCTTCTATCATCTCTGGGGTAATATCTAGCCCTACAACATTAATCCCGTACTTCTCTGCTAATTGTCTAGCAGGTCCACCCAATGCAGAACAAATATCTAACAAGAGGAAAGCCGCTCCAGCCATGTCAACTCCCGCCTTTTTTGCTAAAACATCAGTTTGATCTGGACCTCCTACATGGATTTGTTCTCCCAT
>CAZRKO010000016.1:0-5840 GCA_964600445.1 uncultured archaeon | reverse complement strand
GGTGAAAATTGGTAGCATTTTGGATCTGCAGCTAAGATATCTCCTTCATAATAATACGCACTGCTACGACATCCGAAGCAGAAAGAATTGTTGGAGCAACTGCTACAATTTCCAGGCAACTTTGAAGGATCTCTAAAATCTAAAAATAGCAATCTGTTCTTCTTTTCTTCAACGAGATCTTCTAATTTCTTCTTGTGTACGTTCCCGAATTCTTTTGTCCTAATTACGGAACATGGGGTTAACCATCCGTCTGACGCTACACAGACAACAGTACCACAATAAAATTTGGATACATCCATAGGACCACATGAAGGGTCATCCGGATAATTAACGCGATCGCGATGAGCAAATGCATCTTCTATTTGGGGAATCGTGGGCTCCCAGGATTTATTAGCATTACGATGGATTACCGGATTAAATAATGTTAAGCAAGTTTTTATGTTAAATTTTTCTTGCATATATGAGATCATACCCTTAGCATCCCCATAGGCTAATGGTGAGGTATAAGTTATACAATTTACCATAGCATTTGGATCTTTACCTTCAGCCAGGACATTTTTAATTCCTTTTAAAATCATTTTGATGTTATTAGGATCACCTTCACAACCTGCTCCTCCATGTAAAAGACTGTATAAATCAGGATCAAGGGTATCTAAATGCGTTGATATAAAACCACCCTCAGATACCTCAACTGCTTTTTTAGCAATATCAGAATTGGCGAGTGGAATACCACTTGTCCAAATATTATTTATAAAGCCTAATTTTGAAGCGTACTGGCAAAGTTCATACCAATCACTTCTAACTAAGGGATCTCCTCCCAGCCAATCTATCATCCTAACCTCTAATTTAGCTGCTGAATCTAATAATTCTTTAATTTTTTCAGAACTCATTCCTTCTGAACTATCTGGTTTACTTCCAGCATAACAATAATTGCATAATTGGGGGCATCTTAATGTAGATTCAATCTGAAGGATGAATATCTTTCCATCGTTATAATATTGTTCTTGAAGCTCTATTTCAGAAGCCATTCCCGCATGAGCCATTGGAACATCTTCTTTTTTCACTATGAGATCACTTTTATAATGTTATTATTAGATTGAAGGAGATAATTTCTTTTGAATGTTAATATTATAAAAAAAAATAGACTGAATATTAACCATAAACCTTATCAACCCAGTCTAGACCGAAGGTAACTTCTTGGAGGGCTAAGGCAATTAGAGCGGCCACCATTACAAGAATAGCTATATAAAAACTTTTTTTTGGCCAAGGATTATTCTTGATATTATACCCCATTTTATATTGTTCCCAAATAAATGCAGTAATTAAGATAAATAATCCGATATCAAAAGCCCATGTAGCAAGTTCATGACTCTCTGGTGGTAGATTCATTAAATATCCCGCTCGATCACTGTAACTATATAATTGAGCTTCCAATGGGAGCCTTACTATGAGAAACATTAAACCCATATGTGCTATTAAAATCCATGCGAGAATTAATGCATGCATGTTCACCCAATTCATACCCCTTCTGCTCAATTTTTCCTCTAAAAAGGTTTTTTCTTGTTTTCTTTCAATCAATACAACGAGAGCCCATATCACTAGTATTATCGAACATATTATAGTGCATAGTACAGTATTAAATGAACCGCTCCCAGTTACGGGAAGCATAAACGATTGAATCATAGCGATTGTTCTTGATAAGGGAGTTTTATGATACCATGCTAATCCCACATTAAGAATAATAATCGCATATGCAAAATTATGTGTCCACCTAGGATCTCGAATAGCATATTCTATAAATATTAACCACCAGACAAGATAAGCTAGACCTATGATAATAAGACCCAATCCAGGGCCAACTATCCATTTATTTTGTTTAGATTCTGATTGCTTTGGTTTATCCTCACTCATTTACAATCACGATTTTAAAAGTATAAGTTCGTTTCTTATTAATTTAATAGTTCTGTATTTAAAACTTTTAATTATAATCTAAAGGATTCAATCATTTATTAAAAGTTTAATCCGTATAATATCCCTCTAAGTTACTACCTTTCGATTTTTTTCCAATCGGGCAACATTCAATACAAATGTTACACCAAATGGCAGTATATTTAGATAATTTCCTTAAATTCGCGAGATTATAAGAAAGACAGACATCCCTATTATATATACCCTCAGATAAAGCATCTACCGGGCACGAATCAACACATTTATTACATTCAAAACAATATTTACTTTGTTCTATTGGGGAACCTGTTAGTAATGGAGCTTTTGTCACTAATGCTCTCAACCTGATTTGAGATCCGAATTCTTCTGTTAATAAAAGATTATTTTTACCTATTGGTCCTATACCTGCTAATGCTGCCGAATCCTTTAGAAATAATCCGGGTTTATAAGGAATAATCTTAGATTCATATTCTTTTTCTCTTAGGTAATCTTTTAGCGATCTTAAACGATTTTCTATTATTGAATCTAAATAATGAAAACTCTTTCCGGTATTTTGATCTTGACTCCACGCATCAAGTATGATATCGTATAAATAAATTCCAACGATGATAACAGTTTGAGCTCCTTCAAGAAATTTTTCAGGTCGATTTTTTTTTTTAAATTTATCATAATATTTAGGATCGGCAAAACCAATTATGTCAATTCCAATTTTCTCAGAATACTTAATTAAATTTTCTGTAAGTTCTTTGTCCCTGTCCATATTAATCAAAAGAATTTAATAATTAATAAGGGGAGTTTTTTTGAATTTATATGTTTTCTTCTTATTAAAAGTTAAAATATCATGAAAACTCAATGAACGATTCCCAATCAGTCCGATATCAGCAAGTATACGATCAATTTATCTCAAGGTTTTATGATATAGGATTAAAAATCGGCCTTACCCCTTTTGGTGAAAAAATCTTAAGAATGAGTGTTTTTAATACGATTTCTCCCTATATTAAACGAAGGGACCGCATTTTAGATCTTTGTTGCGGAACTGGCACACTAACAGTTTTGCTCGCTGAACTATTTTATGATGATTGCTCAATCATAGGTGTAGATCTTTCACAGGGTCAGATAGCTCAAGCCCAGAAGAAAGATATTTATCCGAACTTAAAATTCATAGTCATGGATGCCAATAATCTACAATTTAACAATGAAAGCTTTGATAAGATAATTATCTCAGCAGCTTTACATGAGATGGATAAAAAACAGCGCTTAAATGTGCTTTCTGAAGTTCATCGAGTTCTGAAAAAAGATGGACAATTCCTAATTTTTGAACATCACGAGCCTTCAAAACCAATTTATCGGATTCTTTATAATTATTACCTTGGAATTATTGAAAAAATTACGTCATATTCTTTCGAAATGCAGAGAAATATATTCTTGGAGCTGAAGAAAGCAAGATTTAAAATTATAAGTCAAACTCCAATCGAAAAATTCCTTAGATTTTTTCAAATTATTCTTTGTAAAAAGAAATAATGAAAAAAATATTCGATTTAATCTATTTCTATTGTTAAATCTTCTAGTGTTACTGGAGCTTTAGTTAAACTCACGTTTCCATCATCCGTAATTAAAATGGTATCAGAATGCCTGAAACCACCAAGTTCGCGAATATATATGCCTGGCTCAATGCTAATTATCATGCCAGGCTCGATTTTCCGGTCATAACCCGCTGCTACATAGGGACCCTCATGACCCGTTATTCCTAGACCATGTCCAGTGCGATGGAGTATTTTATCAGCATAACCTCTATCTTTTAAGATTTTTCTCACAGCAACGTCAATTTCACTAAAATTAGCGCCAGGTTTTGCTTGTTCAAATGCTAATGCTCTACCCTCCACCATTGCGTCAAATGGATCTTTTGCTTTCTCCGGGACAGTCCCTAGAAAAAAGCTTCTCTCAATTTCTACTCCATATCCGTCAACTTGACCTCCTACGCCTGAAACATGTGGTCCTCCTTCCTCCATCTTGAGAAACACATCAGTAAAATTATGAGGATCATAGGATAAACTAGGAGGTAAAACTACAGCCATCACTCTTGATACAAGCGGATTTAAATTTTTCATATCTCCTACAACTTTAGCCATCAAATACCCTGATACTTGATTGTATAATTCAAACAGCATCATCCCCGGACGGATGATTTTTAATAGTCTTTTATGTCCGGCGTTGATTACTTTACAGGCATGAACATTTCGTCCTATTTCATATTCAGTTTTTATAAGTCGTACCTCATCTATGATATCAGTTTTGATTTTATTACCTGGAGTTTGATCATAAATTCGTAATGTCATAGCCGATTCTACTCCTACTTGAACATCTTTTTCAATAAGTTCATGGTATCTATCAAACCAATTTTCACCTTGAGGTGCCGGAAACTCGAAATAATGAGTTAATTCAAGCTCGCATTTAGCCCTTGATTCAACATGAGTTTTTTCTAAAAGTGGAACCAGAAATTTCATGGTACCCTTTTTTGGAATCACCAAAATAAAAGGTCGCTCATGGACATAATTAGCAAAATTAGTCAGATAATAGATATTAACAGGGTCAAAAGATACATAATAATCCAAATTCTGTTGAGCCATCAAGGTTCTTACTTTTTCCAAACGACTATATAATTCCTCTTGACTTGGAGGCGATTTGATGGCTTTTGGGATGCTACTCATCACTCTTCACATTAATTTTTATTGATTTAAAAATTTAAAAAATTGATTTATTAAGATCAAATAATAAATATATAAATTAAAAAGAAATTAATTTAAAAAAAAATCGAATTTTATTTTATGAGATTGATGAATGATGTCAGAAATAAAAGTAGAGAAAGTAAAAGGAAAAGAGAAAATAGCAGGTAGAAAGGGGACACAAACAACTACTAATATTGCTAACGTTGTTAACGCTGCTGATGCGCAACTTTTTCCATCGCTTTATGCTCAAGTTCAGAGTACCCTCGGATTAGATTTACTGCAATTGGGATTGATTACGGGAGCTAGAACTTTTGCCCAATCAATATTTACACCGCTATGGGGTTGGTGGAGTGATAAATATTCTAGGAAACATATACTTGCAGCAGGCTGTTTTTTTTGGGCTGTTTGTACATTATTAATGACGTTTTCAGTGCAATATATCGATTTATTTATTTACAGACTGCTCACGGGAATTGGACTTGCTGTTATTGTTCCAACGACTCAATCACTGATTGCAGACTACTATCCTCCGGAGGAAAGAGGAAAAGCTTTTGGTCTTTTAGGGCTTACAGGAGTGATCGGAGTTATTATAGGCACAATTTTTGCCACTGCTTTAGTCACTGGAACAAAATATATTTTTGGGATAGATAGCTGGAGGTTTGTTTTTGTTATATGGGGTATCTTAAGTGTTATTGTAGGGATCCTTGTATTGATTTTCGCTAAGGATCCAATAAGGGGTGAAATGGAGCCAGAGCTAGCAAAAACAATTACACGCGAAAAAGCTGAAGAATATAAAATCAAAAAATCTGATATTAAAAAAATTATTAAGAATCGTACATTTCTGTTGATAGCTCTTCAAGGAATAGTTGGATCAATTCCTTGGAATGGGATACTTTTCATGATTATATGGTTCCAATATATAGGATTTGATCCCCTTACAGCAGGGTTAATGTTTTCTTTAATTGCAATAGGTGCAGCGTTCGGAAGCATATTAGGAGGCTGGTTAGGGGATAAGGCAGCAAAATGGAATCCAGAAAAGGGGAGAATTATGATAGCACAGATTTCCGTTTTTTCAGGAATACCCTTAACATTAGTGATATTCTTAATTATTCCAATGCATCCAACTTCGATAGTACTTTACATTATATTTGGAGCTCTTACAGGTCT
>CAZRKO010000015.1:0-14019 GCA_964600445.1 uncultured archaeon | reverse complement strand
ACAAAATAATTAATTTTTACAATCACTTCACCTTCTTGCTTTGAACAATTAACTATAAAGTCAAATGTCCCCTTCATATCAGCATATGTCCTATAGGAACTTGCTTCACATATATTGGATACTTCCTCTCTTAATTCTCGAGTGAAATCAATGGCATAACTAATAATTGAGGTTGCTGCCGATTTTTCTCTGTCAATAATTTGTTGAGCGTTGGTCATATCTGGTAACGCTGTTATTGTTTGCTGCAAAGTAATTGACTCTTTATCTTCTGGATTTATATATTCTAACTCTATATCAGCGGAATTAGGATCAAAACTCGCAGGAACATTTTGAATTTGAAATTCATTGATACCTTGATTTAATGTGAGTTTCATTTCTCGTTCGACAATACCACCACCTGCATTAAAAATTATTAATTTCTTGACTTTAGGGTCTATCAACATAATTTGGATCAACCTTTGAATAATTGATAATTACAAAGTAAGTCGATCATATAAATATTTATATCGAAATGCATCTTATTAAAAAAATCTAAAATAAGTCAATAAAATAAAATCTATCATCTCTAAAGACAATTTCCCCTTTCTGAAATTTAACTGGATTAAAAAAGATCGGTCCATCAAATACAAAAGTATGAAATTCTCCGTTTTCTCCACAATAGTTAACATTTGAAGGTAGAGCTTGTAAAAAATTGTCATCAAAGAATTCACCTACGAAATCACTATTAAGAAAATTTGAATCCACACATGTAATTATTGCTTTGAATCCAAGATCTAAGAATTGTTTTGCTAAATCTTTTGAAGACTTTTTCCAAAGAGGAAAAATGGCTTTCATTCCTATTTTCGAGAGGTTTGACTCGCGATACTTTCTTATATCTTCTAAAAAAATATCCCCAAAGACAACATGATAAATTCTGTGGGATTTAAAATACAACATCTCCCGTTTCATTATTTTCTCATATTCTTCATTTGTGGTGTCTTTAGGAAGAGATATTGTGATAAGGGGTATTCCAATAGAATTAGCTTGCTTTTCTAATAGCTCCTTTCTTACTCCATGCATACTAACCCTATTATATTCTTCTGATATAGAAGTAATTAACGTTCTCACATTAAATTTCTCTCTATTTAATAAAAAAAGCGCAAGAACACTATCTTTACCTCCACTCCAAGAAATAATAACAGGCTCCATTACTCATCACTAGTTTTATTATGTTGTATTTGGCAATGAGGACAATAAAATCCACTTCTTTGTGAAATCTTTAATCTTTCAATAATTCCTCCACAACTAGGACATGGTTCATTCACCTTCCTATGAGGGATGATAAAATCATTAGGATATGTATTTAATACGCCCTTTTTCTCTATCCCGACTTTAAGCACTTTTTTTATGATTTCAAAAAGTTCTCTTAATTCAGAATCATTTACTTTATTAATTTTGGTTTTTGGATGAATTTTAGCTTGAAATAAAATCTCATCCGAATAGATATTCCCGATTCCAGCAATAATGTTTTGATTCATTAACGCGGATTTTGCGAGGGCAGTTCTTCTGTGTAAAGATTTCTTAAATTCTCCAAAGCTCATTTTTAATGCATCTGATCCTAGCTTTTTTTTATTAATAATAAAATCTTCTATACTATCCGTTAAATCAACTCTTCCAAACATTCTCTGAGAAATATATGACAAGAAATTTCCATTTGTAAATTCAAACAAGATTCGACTATGAGTTGGCTCTTCTGCTATATTATCAAAATATTTTAAATCTCCAGACATTCCAAAATGAAATACAATACAACCTGAATTTAATTTAACAAAAAGATATTTACCGTGTCTTAAAGTAGAGTAAAAACTATTTGATTTTAGTGTCTTTTTAAAAATATTTTCTTGGACATTAAGAACTCTATTATCTCTAATATAAACATTTCTAATTGTCTGATTTAATGACGTCTCATCAAAATAATTTTTAAATGTTTCTACTTCCGGCAACTCTGGCATGTGTATCAAATTATCAATAATATTGCTTATGGTTTTAAAAAAAAAGATGGTTAAAAAAAATATTTAAAATAAAAATAAAAAGTATTGCTTAGAAGTTAGAGTATATTATGAATTTATTTTCTGATCCGAGAGAATAAACCTCAAACTTATTTCCCTTTTTAGACTTACAATTCAATTGTATCATTGGAAACAAATAAATCTGTGTAACAATTTGAGTATCTTTATCTTTATCGTAGCTTTTATGATCACTTCCTGCTGAATTAATAGTTTTCTTCACATTTTTATCCCAATATCCCAAAGAACCTTCCGCCTTGTTTTCAAGATCTTTAAAATTATTAAACTTAATACCCTCAACTGATTCAATAAGATCTTGAAGATCTTTTCCAATTTCTTTTTCGTATTTAGTCTGTAAACTACTGTGAAGTACAGGAATACCTGTCACTACCGATTGAAAAGGAACGGGTTGAATCTCGTATTTATAGAGATTTTTATGACCTCCACATTCACTACATGGATTTTGAACTTTACCCGTACCAAAGCATTCCCCACAAGGATAAGTAAACACCTTCTTTACTTTCTTTTGTTCTTCCCCTTCTAATACATTCAAATTATCCTCAACTTTACCAGTTCCCTTACAGGATCGACATTTATCATCAATGTATCCTTTTCCACTACAAGTTTTACATGGAACAGCGCTAATTGATTCGTGAATTGGAACTTTTTCATCTCCTTTCCAATTATCCTTGGTGACTTTTTTTCCTTTAAAACTATAGTAAGTTTCTCTACTTACTCGAGGAGCCATTACTAAATTATCCTCCTTTCCTTTCGCGGGAGCAACAGTTTTTTTAATTGAAAAATAAATAGCTGCCCCTTTAAGTGCAGGCGGAACAACATACTCAGCAGCGGAAATTGCATCTAAAGAGAATACTGAGCCTTTAGTTCCAAATTGCTTTTCCATTTGCTTGCGATTTTTTCTCCCAGCCTGTTGTTTCCATTTCTCGAAAATCGCATCAAGATTTGGTGTCTTTATTCTTACGTCAGGTGACATTTTAAAAAAACCCCATTTTTTTTAAATCAATTAATTGAATATTTTATTGATAAAAATATATATATATTTATATACACGAACACTTTTATATAAGTTTTAAAACATTTAATTTAAGAAAGTAGAAAAAATAACAAATTTGATAAGAATGTCAGAAGAAGATAAACAAGCCGCACAATACTTCCTCGACTGGATTAAATAAGAGAAATTAGCGTTCTCTTAAATTTCACAGGGAGGAGTTGCAGACTGGATAAAATATTATCTAGACGCTGGCGATGAAGCAAAATTAAGACAAATAAAAGCAGTATATGATAAGATTAAAGTCGCTTTTGGTTTTTAAGCAAAAAATTTAACTTTTTTGATTTATTTATTTTTGTAGTGAAATAAAAACTGACTGTGTTATTATTTGTCTATTCCCTTAAGAAATTACTTTATAGTTATTGAAAAAAATCGTAAGTCTAAAAAAGAAATATTGTTTGACGTTAATTTCTTTTATTTAAAATCATTTAAGCAAAAATCTCTCTCGTTTAAATATGTGAGTGATCCATTCTTTAGGGGGACGGTAATTTTTGGTTTAGATATTAAAAATAAAATGAGACCTCTAAAATTCACAAAGATTGAAAAAGATGATATGATCACTCCGGTAAATCCGCGGCTTTTCAAAAAACTTGTTCTTTCTGAAGAAAATAAATTTATTGCGTTATCAAGCCAAACGAATTCTAAAGAATTTGCTCCTATTATCGAAATGCTTCAAAATTTTCGAATTGATACAAAAAAAATTAAAAGACTAACATTTTGTGAAACGTGTTTAAATAAAAAGAAATTCAAATTATTAAGAAAGGGAGCTCAGATATTATCTTTCAAAAATCAAATTATCTGTTCAGATTGTGCTTTAGATTTCGTTTTGAAAAGCATTCAAATGACTGGATTGATGCCCTCAGGGACTAAAATTAGTCCTAAATTAAAGAATTTTTTCAATCACATGATTTTGAAATTTAGGGATATAAAAAAAGTTCTTTCAGCTTTTAAGTCAGACTTTAATCCAGTTTTAAATAAAGATATAACTCTTTATGATATTGAGAAAAATCCCGCTATAAGCAAAAAATATCTCAATTATAAGATTAGTCATTTAGACTTGCCTCATTCTTTTAAAGAGATATTGGGTAAATTAAAAATTTCAACCCTCTTACCCATACAAGCTATTTCAATAGAGAAGGGATTAATATCGGATTGGAATGATCAATTAATAATGGCACCTACCTCAGGAGGTAAAACATTAGTTGGTGAACTAGCGGGTATTTCAAAACTTCTTAAAAATAAAAATTCTAAGATGTTATATTTAGTCCCAATCGTAGCTTTAGCTAATATAAGAACGGAAGAGTTCAAAAAAAAGTATAAGCTGCTAAAATTAAAAATTGTTAAGAAAGTAGGGGAATCTCTTCTTGAAAAAAAAAAAGAAACTTTTGCAGATAATTTATACGATGCAGATATTATAATCGCTACATACGAAGCAATTGATTTTATTTTGCGAAGTGGTAATATGGGGCAATTAGGGGAGATAAAAACTATAATTGTGGATGAGATTCAAGTTTTAATTGATCCGGATCGTGGTTATTTATTAGATGGATTTATCGCTCGCTTAAAATCGCTTTTTAAAAATGCTCAGTTTTTATATCTCAGCGCAACAGTCGGAGAGCCCGAACTATTAGCTAAAAAACTCAGATGTTCTTTAATTAGGTATAATAACCGTCCTGTTCCTATTGAACGTCATTTATTATTATGCCTCAACGAAAATATAAAGCATAGAAACATAGCAAAATTGGTTCGCGCAGCATATTCGCGTAAGTCTAATTATGGTTTTAAAGGCCAATCAATCATCTTTTCAAATACCAGAAAAAAATGTGAAACTTTAACAGCTTATCTTCAGAATAGAGGAATTAAAGTGAGAGCGTATCATAGTGGACTAACTAGTGAAGAAAGAAAAATAATAGAATTAGAATTTCTATCTCAAAATATAGCAGGGGTTGTTGCCACAGCAGCTCTAGCAGCCGGAGTTGACCTTCCCGCAAGTCAAGTTATTTTTGAATCTTTAGCAATGGGAATAAGCTGGCTTACTGTAGCTGAATTTGAACAGATGTTAGGAAGGGCAGGTAGATTAAAAAAACATGATTTAGGTTTGGCGTATTTACTAGTTGAGCCGGGAAAAATATACTCACCAAAGATGTCTGGAACAGAAGAAAATATAGCGATAAAATTATTAAATGGAAAAATAAAAGATTTCGAATTAGAGCCTAATAAAAACAGATCGCTTACTGAATTGTTAGCTTTTGTTTCTATGTTCAACCAAGGAATTGAATACAAAAGAATTTACGATTTTTACGATTTATTAATCAATAATGATTATAATATCGAAATTTTTACCAAAAAATTGAATAATTTAAAGCTTATAAGAATTAAAGAGAATTATATTCATAGATCTACCCATATTGGTCAATCTATTGCCAAGTCTTTTTTAAGTGTTGATGAGGGTTTA
Source organism: uncultured archaeon (assembly GCA_964600445.1). Lineage (GTDB taxonomy): Archaea > Asgardarchaeota > Lokiarchaeia > Sigyniarchaeales > SOKP01 > LW40-45. The sequence continues at coordinate 8,450 of CAZRKO010000015.1, read as the reverse complement.
GAAATAATAGAAATATTACGGAATCAAAAAATAAATAGTATGATTTATTTAGCCCTTGACCTTAAACCTATAAGGAATGTGTATCTATCTAAAAAAATCGTAGCTGAATTGTCTAAAAATGTAAGGATGAAATACTTTTCAAATAATTTTTTTAGTGCATCAATTCTTAATTTGATGAATGCTGAATATGTAAGGAAAAAGAAATCATTTTCACGGGATTTCATACAATTAATTATGAAATGGATTAATGATATTTTCAATTGTAATTGTAAAGATAATCCTTATTGTGATTGTGGAAGAGTTAATTTAGAAAGAATTATAGTTAATTTAAGAATTAAAGAGGAATTTTCGATTGCTCAAATTTCTCAATATTTAGAAGTTGAATATGAATTGTTGGTCTTCAAGGGAGACTTGATTGATTACTTACAAAACTTGATTTATTCACTGGAAAGTATTAAAAATATTTCAGCGGGTATTAAAAATTTAGCTGCAATATATACGAAAGAATCATCTGAAATTCCTATGATTATTGAAAACATCAAGGGTTAATTTTTTATACATTAAGAATTAATTATTTATAGGATTATCTATAAAATAATAATGAGAGAATTTAATTACGGGATTTAAAAAATACTTATAATAAAAGCAAAATCTCCTTGAAATGTTGTATACAATCTTTCTTTATCAGAGTGAAAGTGGCCTCTTATTCTATGATAAGAGCTTTCAAGACATAAGTGATGGAAAGATGGATCTTTTTTCATCATTCTTCTCGGCTTTAAAAAGTTTTATAGGAGAAATGGTATTAGATGGAGCGAAAGAGCTGAAAAACATAGAGTTAGGTGACTATACAGTATTAATCACATCTATAAATAAAGTTAAAGCAGATTTAGTTATTATAGGTGATAAGGAAGATCATAAAGCAATTAATAAGTTAATTCCAAGAATTATTAAAGTACTTCTAAAACATTCAAATGTGTTTCTTGAATGGAAAGGCAATAAGAAAGATTTTGAAATTTTAGATCTGCCTATTTCAGAATTAATATTAAGTCAAAAAAAATTACTTGGAGATAAATCTTTAATTGAACGTCAAGAACATATCTTAAAATCAATGTGGGCACATAAGAAAGACCTTTTTGCACAACAAATTGAGGATTTAAATCACGAAAAAGAAATCTTAATGGATAGATTAGAGAATTTAACGGTGCTTCCTAAAAAACTGGAATTGACTGAAAATCTTCTAAAAATTTCTGAAAGATTAAAAGACGACCAAAGCTTCATGAAATATCAAGAAGAAATTAAGGGAATAAAGGATGAAATAAGGGATTCAAAAATTAAATTGAACTACTATTTAGAAAAGATTAAAATAACTATAAATCAAGCTGTTAATCAGTTAGGAAATAAACCGCTTAACGAAGGTGATTATAAAGACGCGTATTTAAATTTATATTCATTTAGCAATAAACTTAAAAACATGACTGATGCTAATACATGGGAAAGATATCGAGATTTGGCTCAAATACTTATTAATAAAGATGAGGCTGCTTTCGAAGAGATTTCTAAAAGCATTTCTACAATTCTCAAAATGAGTGATAACATAGAAGATTATATTAATTGAACATCAGAATTTCACAAAATTTTAATTTAAAATTATATTTGAAAAATTCTCTTGCATTTTAGGTCGTATGTATTTCAATAATATCATTATCTTTCATCTCATAATCTAATCCAACTTTTTTACGCATTTGACGAGCATCTTTTCTAATTATAACAGCATATTCAAAATTTTCTAAGAAGCTTCGATGTATTTTTAGCGCGACATCTTTTACTTTGGCGCCATCATCCATTAAGAGCGGTTTTTCGGCTACTGTACCAGATTGAGAGGTAAATATTTTTATCTTTTCTAAAAATTCCAAAATAATATCTCCAAAATCATTTGGAAAATTCCCCTTTTTAATGCTTGTTCCAATAATTATTGAAAACTTATCTGACATTTTCAGAAGATTAAAATTAGCTTCCGTATGCGGGAGATCACCTTTAGTAGCTAAAATTAATGCTTTTTTATAAACTATAGCAGGCATTAACGCATCTACGACTTGTTCAAGTGTAATCAGTCCAAAAATTTTCACAACAGCATTTCGTATGCCATTTTCATGTACAATTTCCTTAATTTTTTCTGTAAAGTTTACTAAATCTGTATTGTTTTTAGCTTCTTTAGTTAAATAGAAGACTTGTATCTTGTTAGAACCCGTTTTTTCTATAGTAATAGGAGGAGCAGGAATATTAATTCTAATATCTGAGTCAGAAAGCTCAGTTAGCAGCAGTTCCATTTGTTCTTCAATATTTCTAGATAAATCTATACATAAACAAATTAAATCACATGATCTGAGTTGAGAAAGAATTTCTTTTCCATTTCCTACTCCTTTAGAGGCTCCTTCCATTAAAGAGGGCATATCAACAATTTGATACCGAATGTTATTATAATTATACATCCCCACCTCTGGAATTGCTGTGAATTTGCCTATTTTTTCTTTTGCCGCTCCTGTTAAAAAATTTAAGAGTGATGTCTTACCAACACCAGGAGTATGGTAATCACTAATTAAAATTATTTGAAGTCCCTCCTTTTTAATTGAAAAAGGACTTACTTTACCAGTACTTTTTAATCGTTGCTTATGTTCCTCTTGTTGACGTTTTAATTTAGCAAGTCTTGACTTATTTAATGCGACTATCTTTTCAGTACCTTTATGTTTAGGAACTAAGGATATGAATTCTTCTAAGCTTTTTATTTTTTCATCTAAAGAAGAAGCATCCAAATAGCGTTGATAAGCTGCTTGTGCTTCAGGACCAATATTGGAGCTCAAATCTTATCACATTGTCATTGTGATTTTTAAATTCCATTTGGATTCCATCAGAAAAGACTTTTAAATCTATCTTCTGTTTTTAATTTCAAATCTCCAAGAGTATTATCTATTCTGACATTATACTTTTTGAAGAATTTACCTTTTTTTGAAAATATATCATTAATAGAGTATCTATTCATGAAATTTTGAAGTATCTCATATAAAAGTTTCTTGACTACCTCAGAATCTGTTTCCTTTTCAATAATCGCGTAAGCAAGCAGGGGTTGTGTATTTTTTTTGTCTCCACCCGGCAGCGCAATCATTTCACAATTACATACAAGTTTAAGAGATGCAAGGCTAACCACGTTTATATCATCCCCAAAGACTTCGCTGGTAAAGCTTTCTAAAGCTGAGAGGAATCCTGCTCTTAAGTCAGGTTCTAAAACATCAGAGGATGAATAATATTTAGTTTCTATTAAACTATGATTTCCGAGATTAATCCCACATTCGAGTATGGCCATATCGGCTTCTCTATTGATAAATTTTTTGTTCTTTCTTTGTTATTTATATTAATAATTTGATTATTTAATTTTTGTTTTTTTTTTAATCAATCTATATTCATTTGTTTTTTATATGTATTATAAGTATTTTTTAATAGAAAACTGACTGTCATAGGGCCAACACCCCCAGGCACTGGAGTTATTTTACTGCACTTATCGATGACTCCATCAAAATCAACATCACCACATAATTTACCTTCAACTCTATTCATTCCGACATCGATGATAACTACACCATCTTTTATGTTTTCTTTTGTTATAAAATTTGGTCGAGCAACAGCAACTATTAATATGTCTGCGTTTTTTATATAGCTGTTTATATCTCTTGTTGACGTATGACATATTGAAACAGTTGCGTTCCTCTTTAATAGCATAAATATTAATGGTTTTCCAACTAAGTTAGAGCGATTAATAATGGTGACGTTTTTTCCCTGAATCTCTATTTTGTTATGTTCTAATAGCGCAATAATTCCTTTAGGAGTACATGCCCCCATGGTTTCGTCATAATCAAAAAGTTTACCTCTATTATACGGATGAGAACCATCTACATCCTTTACAGGTGATATATACTCCAAAAACTCAGCAGTAAATTCTCTTAAATGTTGGGGCAGCGGTAATTGTAATAAAATTCCATGGATAGAATCATCATTATTTAATTTTTTTATCTTTTTAATTAATTCATTTTTAGAAATATTTTCAGCTATGCTAACCATTATAGATTCTATTCCAACTTGGGCTGATGTTTTATGTTTTATATTTACATAAATCTTCGATGCTGGATCTTCACCAACTAAAAGAGTAGCCAATTTCGGTCTAGTTTGAAGTTTATTTACTAAATCACTAATTTTTGATTTTAATTCTAAATTTAACTTATCAGCCAGTTTCCTTCCATCAAGAATTTTATCTCTGCTTAACATTTTTAATCTTTTAAATTTTTAATCTATTGATAAGACAATTCGAAAATTCGCGCAATATTTAAATAAATTATAGAAAATTTATATCCTTCTTTTTCTCCGAATAATAATAATCGCTACGGCAACTACACCTATAGCAACTAATAGTCCGACCAAAATCCAATAATTGAATTCCACCATAAAGATTTCCTCATTCAAGGATACTGAATCAGCATCAAGTAGGTTTATTATTTCAAGTGCATAATATGAATTTACCACTGAGGAATATTTCTGTTCAGACCCATCGTCAATATCTTTAAATCCCCCATCTTTGAAGTTTTGACGGTTTAAAATCCACTCTAAAGTCTCTTTTTCATCTTCTAATTCGCCATCATCCATTAGAGAAATCCCCATTATGCAGTAAAACGTGCTACTAATCATTGTATTTTCAGCATCATCATCGGGATAATATCCCCCATAGTTACCTTCATCATTTTCGTTATCTTCATAAAAACTCTTCAGATATTCAATAGTATTATCCTCATAATAAAGGTCATCAACATCCGCTATTTCATCCATGATTGAAATAGCATAGTAAGTATTAAGAATTGTAGATGACGAATCAATACTACCACCATAACCTCCATCGCTATTTCGACACAATCTAACCCAATTTTTAGTACTCGATTCATTTGTATAATCCTCGTCGATTATATCATATAGTTTCAAGGCAAAATAAGTTGATGCAATAGTGGCAGAGTCTGACGTTTTTGAAGGAGCATAGCCACCTCCATTCTGGAGAAGAGAATTTAGAAAAATTTCAGTACTTGTCTCTAATGATGAACTAATCTCATAATCTTTGTTGTTCTCTTCCAAAACAACTAGAGATCTCCAGAGAAAATATAGTTTATAAAGATTACCGCTATCAACTTCATCCTTGGCATCGTCTTCTAATTCCTCTGGCAGGTCAGTTCTATTAATTTCTTTCTCAACCGTTCCAAAAAGATCTTTTTTTTGTAATAAATCAAATTCGTCTAAAATATCAAGAGCATAAGCAGTAGCCGCTTCGGATACATCATCATCATTTTCCACTGAATTTGAAAATCCCTCGTCTTCAATTGAACAGTCGTAGAGAAAATCAGTTATATAAGTTTTCCGTGGTTTAGCTAATACCGAAGGGATAATTGAAAATGTGATAATAAAAACTAAGGTGAAAATTATTAAAATTCGAATTTTCGAAGTTTTCATTAAATTATCCTAGAGCTAATTATATTTATTTTTTTAAATTTAACTTGAAATTAAAAATTATCGATAGTATTAAAATTTCAAAGTCCAAAAATTTCGGAAATGTCCTTGTAAAGAAGGTCTGGGTTGACCTGGAATTCTTCATAGGTAACAAATAAACTTTGAAAAGAAGGTAAACTACCAAGGATGGAAGCTCCATTGAAAATTGCATATTGAAGATTATCTGGAATATAAAATTTAATAATTTCGCTTGATGTATCAAGATCCATAAATTCCTTTGCAACTGAAGATTTATCAATTAACCCCTCCATATTTTTAGGGATTTCCAATCCATCAACATTTTTCCCGCAATATGGACAAAATACGGAGGTTTCATCCATTATTTTTTTCATGCAATGGGGACATACTTTTTCAGATTGTATATTTTCTTTCTTTTCTAATTGCCCCCCTAAATCTATCGGTATTTGAGGCAAACTCATATCCGCACCACATTCAGGACAATTCGTTTTGCCATCAGCCAAATTTACTAAAACCCCGCAGTGAGGACATGTATCTACTGATCTCATCATTCCATCTAAAGCTTTAAGTGATTCAGATTCATATTCTTCTTTAATCTTTTTTTTGCTTGGTTTAGGAATAGGGCCTAATTGCGGTAATAGAGCATTTAATTCTTGTTTTAATCTTTCATCAAATCCACTATATGACAAATTTCCACCTGAAATAACAATATGATTTAATAACTCGTACCAATTTTCATTGCTTAACATCTGTAAACAATAAATTATTGATTGTGGAATGTTCATCATATTGTAACCAAGCATAGATGGCTGAAACATAACTTCTGGAGCCTCATAGAAGATGCGGTTAGGAATTTCTTTAACTGAACCATCAGGCATAGGATATGTATAAGCATCAGTTGCTTTAGGCGGATTTGCCGGATCTAAAACAAAATAACAATTTTTTTCTTTAATTTCTTTTATTATTTCTTCTGCTGCTCCAGCAGAAATATTAATTCCTTCTCTCATTAAGAGAGATTTTAGATTATGATTAACATCTACTCCAGCAAGATTTAATTTTTGGACGGCTTGATGATGAATTAGACCATTTATTATTGGAACAATCCAAGTAACACCGTCACCACTTTCAATTACTAAACCAGTAGTAAGACCAACTGAAAAACTTGAAAGTATAGGAGATTGTATCATTATAAGAGATTTTATCCGATGAGTTTCAAATAATACTCTCGCTATATATTCTTTTGTCTCTCTTGGAACAAAGGGATGCTCAACATATATAACAGGATAGGAAGATAGATTTTCTATTCGTAGTAGGGTATAGAAAATATAATTTAAGATTTCATAATAATCATCCCAATCCATAATCATCCCTCTCTGTATAGGATAATTAACTTTAAGAACACCGCGCATCTTCATCGCATCGTTGCCAACATAAACTGACCTAGCGCTTACATCAACCATAACTGATTTATATTTTTCAGTACCAGTTATACATGGAAACATAAAGCGTGGACTGGGTTCACCAGCGAAACCAATTTTAATATAAGCACTACCGATATCAATTATAATTGGTGTTCCTGGAAGAGGTACCGCATACATCATCAATTTTTTCTTTTTTATTTTTATAGATAAAATTAAATATATTATATATAAATACTTACTTTAAATGTTCTAGTAGCTTTTTTAAGATCATTTTTTCTAGCACTAAACCAATTAATTCATTACTTCTTTCTTTAACAACAGGTAGTCGTTCTATATTATTCTCAAACATGATTTCCAAAGCTTTCTTTATAGTGTCATTTTCCTTTACTATATATGGCTCAGGTGTCATTAAATTTTTGACTATAGTCTTTGAGGATTCTAAACTTATCGCAAATCTAGCCAACCTTATATCTCTTTGTGTGATAATCCCGATAACTTTCTTTTTTTCATCGACGACAGGAAGCCCATTGATATTTTTTCTTAGCATTAATAATTCTGTTTTTGAAATCTTTTCATCGGGGGATGTATAAAGTGGATTATAAACCATAATTTCAGAGACTTTTATTTCTCCGAAGGTTTTTAAACGTTCTTCCCCCATGACGTTAACCATCTAATACAAATTTATGTACAAATTAGATTTTTAAATTATAATGCTTGAAGAACATAATCAATATTAAAATTAAAATCTATTTATCATGTTTGCTCAAGAAAACCCCTCCCTTTAGGAAGGGATAGTTCAACAGTTCATTTTCATGTTATCTTTGAGCTTCTTCTCAATTTTATCTATTTCTGATTGCAAATCAGTATAGACTTTTAGAAGATATTTACCAAATTCATTAAGTCTGACCCATCCTCCTCCTCCACTGCCACCTTTACCCGTTTCAACTGGAGAAACCCCCGTCCGTTTTTCAATTCTCTTTAATATATTCCAAGCATATTTATAAGAATATTTGCACTCTTTTGCTGCTTGTGTAAGAGAACCTCCCTCATGTTCATCAATATTTTTTAATAAATTCGCCCATCCAGAACCCAAGATACTCTTATTCTCGAATTCTAACCAAAATTTTATACCAAAACCTATTTTTTTTTTTAAATTTTCAAGATTAGGTTCTCCTTCCATAAATAAAAATTGTATTTGGAATATATTAACTTTTAGAAAGTAAAGCATTAAAGTAAAGCTAGTTTTATCTCTTTAAATAAAAATTGGTAGAAAATGTATGTTCTTATCGGGAGGAAATTCTGTAAAAGATGGTAAAGAAGTTCTTAAAAACGTTTATTACTTTTCAGAAGCAATGCAATTAGATTGCAACCAGTATTGTATTGTTGATCATGAGTCTGGTGAAATTGCTCTTTTTGATGCAGGTAATGGTGTATCTTTAAAAGCTTTATTTGCAGGTATGAAAAATTTAGGATTAG
>CAZRKO010000014.1:0-14352 GCA_964600445.1 uncultured archaeon | reverse complement strand
ACAAGAGTTTTAAAAGACTTAATTGATTGGCTGGATAAGCACCTTTAAAATAATTGAAATTATTCATATTTTTCCGTTCGAAGATGCTCTGACATTCCAGAGCCAATTTCACCATTGTCCTTATCTTTCATTATGACCATCTCTTCAAAAAGTTCAGTATAACCATCTGGAAATTGTCTGGCAAAACGAAAAATAGAATTTTTATTAATTAATCTTGCTTCAATATTATACGTTTTGTCTTGTTCATCTGTAATGTGGTATGTGGTAATAAGAGGGGTCTTTAATTTGTCGTCGTCATCTATAATATCAATTTCTACATCTCTAATAGGAATTGTTCCATCTTTAGTTGCTATATACCCAGATACATCGATTTTGTTCTGATAATAATCTTTTCTTAACCCACAATTCCAATCTTTAAACTGGAACTGACCTGCAATCCAATGGTCAACCCCATGCCAATCTCTTATTCCCCAACTTTTATCTCTTTGACCATATCCTTGTATTTTTTTCACAGTACCATTTTTATATTTTATCTCGCCTGTAATTACACCAGATGATTCAAAATGGGTATGCCATGCAATGGAAAAGTCCTTTTTAAATAAATGCATATTAAATCTTGTATCCCAGGTTATCTTGAATTCGAATTTCGGACATTTATAGATAATTTCCCACTTTTGGAACGGTATGATTAATTTATATGCGAGTCTTTTATCCCGCAACATAACATCTATATCATCAACATATTCGTGAAGTGTTGGTTCCCGATAGTAGATTATCCTTTTATTATCCACAAACAGGAAGAAGAACATTTCCCTTCTCTGTTCATTAGGAATAATTCCGATGGTAGAACATCCGGTAATTTTATTTTCAAGATCGATCCAGTTCCAATAGTAAGCTTCACGCCATTTTTGAATATCTCCGGGTTTATGGAGCAGCTCATCTGCATCCTTAAGAGCATTATTTTTTTCTTTTTGATTCATGATAACTTCAAGATTTTTTTTTAAAATTTTAAATAACTTTAAAACCTTAAATTATTTAAACTTTTTAAACATTAATTCAAGATATTTTACTAAACGGTTTACAAAAAAATGATAAAGAGAGGAATTTAAAGTTGGAACCAATCACTCATAAATGTGATTCTGATCATTCAGAGTGGAATGAGTCTTATTATCTAGCTTTTTTTAACAAAGAGCATAATATAGGGGGGGTAAGTAGAATAGGATTTAAGCCAAATAAAAAAGAGGGAATGACTTTTTTCTTTCTCTTCTTACCCGATGGGACAGCTGCCATATATCATCAAGAAGAACAAATTGATGACTATTTAAAATTACCGCCTGTGGGTGGTATGGTCCATGATTGTCAACCCGATGGAAATTGGAAATATGAATTTCAGGGGAAGATGGTTTTTTTAAATAATCCAGAAGATCTACCAAAGATTAGTGAACAGTCAAAATTAAGTTTATTATTTAAAGTAATGCGTAAAAAATTATACAAAAAACTAGTTAAAATGAGTCTTTCTTTTACCCCTATTAATGATGTGTATGAATATAGCGAATTTATGACTCCCGAATCTTTGGAGCTCGGAAAGAAAGCAGGGGATAAACATTGGGAACAAATAGCTATTGTATCGGGAGAAATTCAAGTAGGAAATAAAAAATATTTAATTGAAGATACTATTGGGCAACGAGATCATACCTACGGGATTAGAGACTGGACAGGGGTTGGTAATTGGCTATATTATGTGATTTGGTTTAATAAAAACTTGGCAATTAATCCAGCAGCTATCATAGCTGATGACGGCCGTTTATCCACGGGTGGTTTTCTTTTTAAAGATGGAAAAAATATTCCATTAAAAACCATTCGAATTGTAGATCAGCAATTTCGGGAAGATGGTGTCCTACCTATAAGTTCGGAATTAGAGATTGTCGATTTTTCAGGAGAGAAACATATTTTAAAAGCAATAGTTGGACCCATTATTCCAGTCCCTTTTGAAGATAAAGGAGGAAATAAAGCCATTCTTGTTCAATCATTTGGGAGTTTTGAGTTAGATGGCATTTCGGGAGGGTACGGAACTTTCGAGACTCTTCGAAGAGTTAGTTAAAAATTTAGATATAGTTTTTCCAAAAACTTTTGAAAAAGGAATTTGAAATATAAACGAATAGAGATAAAATTAAATATGTGTTAGTTTTTATTATTTATACAAATAAAAATTAAGCGAGATGAATCTAATAATATGGTTTCAAGATTAGAATTGGTACTTCGCGAATTAAATGAAAATGGAAACTTTCGTGCTTCTTTATTCTCAACTAATACAGGCTTAGTTCTCGCTTCACAGAAAGCAGATGATATTGACGAGAGGGTTGTTGCTGCTATGGGATCTCTATTAAGCGATGCGGCAATTAAGGCTGGTGAAGAAATGCATTTATCTGAAGCTCAAGTAATGAAGATCTTTTATAAAAAGGATTACATTATCTGTAGAACCATATTTATGCCAGATGGCAAGACTCAATTTTTATTAGCCGTTTTATCAAAATCACCTGAGAGCGATGATGTAGAGAAATATTTCGACCAGCTCCTTGATTGGGCAGTAGAGAACTCCACGCCAGATTTAGAAAAGCTCTCAACTATATAATTTTATATATATCTTATTACAATCTTTTTTATTTTAAGAGTATACTTTCATAGATAAAAAATTTTATAATTTAGAATTGTAAGTTATATATATCTAAATTGTGTCTCAACATTTATGAAAGCAGCGTTCATAAATGAACATGGTGATTTGGAAAAAATTAAAATTGGAGAGGTTAATACTCCGAAAATAGGTCCGAATGACGTGCTCGTTGAAACTAGATTCGGAGCATTAAACCATTTAGATCTTTTTGTTATAAGGGGATGGCCGGGATTAAAAATTTCTTTGCCTCATGTAATTGGAGCGGATGGTAGTGGAATTATAAAAGAGGTAGGTTCAGAAGTATCAACCTTATCTCAAGGTGATAGAATCACAATTAATCCCGGACTTAGTTGTGGAAAATGTGAAATGTGTCTTTCTGGCCAACAGGTATTCTGTAAACAGTTTTCCATATTAGGGGAAAATAAATGGGGTACTTTTGCTCAATATATTAAATTACCTGAAATAAGTGTCATAAAGATACCCAAGGATTATCCTTTTGATAAAGCTGCCGCGGCTCCCTTAACATTTCTAACTGCTTGGAGAATGCTAACTACTCAAGCAAAAATTAAACATGATGAGTTTGTGTTTATTCACGGGTCAGGTGGGGGTGTATCATCTGCTGCAATTCAAATCGCTAAATATTTAGGAGCAAGAGTTATAGCAACAACTAGTACGCCAGAAAAAATTGAAAAAGCAAAAGAATTGGGGGCAGATCATGTAATTAATTACAAAGAAATGAAAAATTATACAAAATATGTTTATGCAGAATTAACTAACAGACACGGGATAGATATTGTCATTGATAATATAGGGCAAGCAACATTTCAAACGAGTATTCAGCTGTTAAGACCGGGGGGCAGATTGATTACTTGTGGCGTAACGTCGGGTCCATTTACAAAAATCAATATAACCAATATTTTCTGGAAACATTTGGAAATTAAAGGTTCCACAATGAGTAATCAAGGTGAATTTCGGGAAGTGATGCAATTAGTTTTTGAAGGTAAGTTGAACCCTATTATTGATAAGGTATATCCTCTTGAAAAAGTTAGGGAAGCTGAAAAACATTTAAGTGAGGGAAACCAATTTGGGAAAGTCTTAATAGATGTCTCCTAACTTTTTTTTATATTATAGATTGATAGAATTTAAATACTTCATCAGCGGCTTGTTTATCGTACCCCCAATAAAAATGATCAGCACCTTCTATAATTTTAAAAGCCTTTGGATTGTTATAAAATTCAAAATGGTCTTGAAATTTATTGAAATTGGCAATATCATCTCGATCTCCTTGTATAAATAATTTAGGTTTATCTGTTTGAGATAATTTCTTATATTTTGTGCCCATAAAATCCCAAGGAAATGAAATTGAGGCATATCCAATTATTTTTTCAGTGTGACTTACAGTGGAGCATCCTATAGCAGCTCCATATGAATATCCACAGATAAAAATTTTCTCAACCTGTTTATTAGTAATTAAAAAATCGATGCATGCTTTAGCATCACTTAATTCACCTCTTCCACTAGAATGTGATCCAGTGGATCTTCCTACAGCTCTAAAATTAAATCGTAAGCAAGAGATATCATTACTCATAAATATATTAAAGACCGCAGAAACAACATTGTTTCGCATATTACCACCAAATTGAGGATGCGGGTGGCATACTAAAACAGCAGAGGTTTGATCGGAACTAGATTGAAAAAATTCCGCCTCAAGTTTGATCTCTTCGTTATCAATGAAAAAACTCTCAATTTCTACCATAATATTAATTAAGTATTGAGATTATAAAAATTATATAAAAGAGAAATCGATGATTATGAGCTACAATAAAATCGTCATTGAGAAAAAATTACGCGAGTTTTTAGAAGAAGATTGTTGCTTTTTCGATGTTAGCACCATTAATATTCCTGAGGATGCAGAAGTTTCAGCAAAAATCATCGCAAAAAGCAGTGGTTATGTTTCTGGGCTTGAGGAATTAAAAATCTTATTTGATATATTGAATGTATCAACTAATTTCTTAAAAAAAGATGGTAAAAAGGTTAAAAAAGGAGAAGTTGTAGTTGAATTAAAAGGAAATGCTAGAAATATCTTATTAGGAGAACGAGTTGGGCTCAATCTCGTTACACATATGAGCGCCATTACTACAACTACCCGAAAATTTGTTAAAATTATTGATGAATCTGGTAAAAAAGCCAAAATTGCATGTACAAGAAAAACTCTGCCGGGACTTAGAATTTTCGAAAAAAAAGCTGTTATTTTAGGTGGCGGTGATCCCCATAGATTCTCATTGGATGATATGATTTTATTAAAAGATACCCATTTAAGGTATTATAATGGAGATGTTGGAAAGCTCCTTAAAGAAGTGAAGGATGTTGCGAGCTTTTCAAAAAAAATTGAAATTGAAGTTGAAAAGCCCAACGACGCTTTAGTAGCAGCAGAAAGTGGCGCAGATATTATTATGCTTGATAATATGTCTCCCGATCAGGTTGAGGACGTAATAAAATTATTAAAAGAGCATAACTTACGGGAAAATATTATAATAGAAATTTCAGGTGGAATTAATGAAGATAACATAGTCGATTATCTGATTTCTTCGCCTGATATCATTAGTACGAGTGAATTAACTCAATTCCCCTCAGAAAAGGTGGACTTATCATTACGGTTTGATTAAATCAATCTATAATAATCTCGTGAATTGAGCTATTTACTTCTTTAATTTTAGATAAGGAATTTTTTAAATCCTTAATTAAACCAAATTCTCCTACAGCTAAGATGAGTTCAATTTTTTTATCAACAATGCGCCAATCAGTTATAGTCTTAATAATTTGTTTATACTGTGAATATATTTCAGATATTTCATCAATTATGACTTCTTTGAATGGATAAACCAAACTTATGGTCATAATTTTATAGCCCTCTAAATTCTCAAATTTCTCTTGGTCTCCAATAAAGTTTACTATTGCTCCCCTTAAAGCTTCGCTTTTTGAATTGAACCCACTTACATTACGCACCTTTTCAAACCGTTCTAATAAATCATCACTTATTTGTAGAGATATAATCGGCATTATAAACTCAAATAGTTAAATTTTCTAATTAAAATTTATTCAATCATAAGTAAATTCTATTAATTACTTAATTTTTTAAAATTCTTTGCTTTTTCATAAATATTCTAAAAAGATTCAAGAATGGTTAAAATAAAACTAAATTACCATTTGAAATTTTATCTCTATTGGAATAAGGGGAGTTAATATGGAGAATATATCATCTAAAAAACTAAGTAGTAAAACAAAAATAGGATACGCATTAGGGGCAATCCCAAATGGGCTTCTCTTATATATATTCGATCTAAAGTACATCGAATTCTTTTTCAATGATCTGCAACTGCTCCCTATTTATTTTATCGCCGGACAAATTATTTATCTGGCTATAAATGCTATCAACGATCCGATGTTAGGACATATGTCAGATAAAACTAATCGCGAAAAATGGGGCAGCAGGAGGGTTGTTTACATAAAGTATTTTGGCCCTGTATGGGCATTGGCATTTATTCTAGTCTGGTTTCCGTGGAGTTTTGATAATCAAATAATTATATTTATTCACTACTGCGTGGTTATATGCCTATTCGATACGCTGTTTACTTTGGTAGTTACGGTTTGGTTGGCGCTTCTACCTGAGATGACATCGGATACTGATGAGAGGAGCAGCGTTCAATTCTTAGTACTTGTCATTGGGGCAATTGTCGTCCTACCGATGTTTTTGATAATAGGAGAAATGAAACCAACTTCTTCAACTTTTAAAATTATTGTTATTATAGTAGCAATCGTCGCAACGGTAATGCAACTTGTTGTGGCAAAGCTCTGTAAGGAAAGACCAGAATTTCAAAACGATGAGGTTTTTCCATTTTGGAAATCATTGAAAGAATGCTTAAAGTTGAAGTCTTTTCGAATTTACATCGGATATATCTTTTTCGTTGCATTAATTGGCAGCGTTGCGTTGAGTTATCTATTTGTTTATTTAATAATTCTCGGAGAAAATGGATTTATCATCTTTTTCTTAATATTCGTTATTGGAAACTATAGCTCATATTTTATTTGCTTGAAACTACGACCAAAATGGGGAATGAGAGGAATTGTCCTTCGATTAGGGCCGGTAAGAATAATAGGGACGGCTATTTGCTTCATTTTATGGATTTTAACATCTTCAACACTTTATATTATTCTCGGATACGCATGTCTAGCTTTTTTTGGCGGTTACTCTATCTTTACATTTCCGTTGCTATATTTATCTATTGATGAGGACGAGGTCATAAACGGAACACGCAGAGACGGTATGTTTCAAGGTCTTCAAGCGCTCTTTAATAAGCCAGCTGTCAGTATAGGTCCTATTATTGCTACAATAATTTTGATATCGTTTGGCTACTTACAAGGTTCTGAAACTCAGTCAGAGTCGGCTCTAAGTGGGATAACACTGTTGTTTTTAGGTTATCCTGTTGTATGAATCGGAATAAGTCTTATTTTTATGTACTTCTATCCTTTTCACAGTGAAACATTAACGGAAATGCAAGGGAAGCTTGAAGAAATTCATAAAAAGAAACGAGATTTATTACAAAATAATTCTATAAATATTTCATAACTTTTTTTAATAAAATTTTATGAATTTTTTTCTTTTTTTAAGATTATTTCTTTTTTAATCTTCGTGGATAGCATGCAAATAACGCATTAAAGAGTTTTTCATGTTCTTCAAAATTTTCTTCAGGTATAGTGAGTGGTTCTCCAACCTGTAACGCGCCCCAATATATTTTTGCCACTTTTTCTAAAAATACAGCAAATCTAACAGTATGAGCTACTGATTTTCCACAAATAATAGCCCCATGATTAGCAAGGATTGCAGCATTATTAATTCCTAGAGCCTCAATGGCGCTTGTACCCATCTCATCTGTGTGAGCCTTCGTGATTTCAGTACAATGGATTTCCCCTCCGAGAAAGATTATCTGTTGCTCCATTATAATAGGTATACCTTTCCTAAGGACCGAAAGCATTGTAACATATGGTGAATGGGTGTGCATAATACATCCCACTTTGGGTCTATCTCTGTACACACCTAAATGCATTTTGACTTCTGAAGATGCCATGACTCCAGTACTTAGCGTATTACCATCTAAATCCATATGTACAATTTTTTCCGGAGTTAATTGATCGTAGTTAACGGAAGTAGGAGTTACTAATATTTCATTTTTGTTTAATCTAGCGCTTGTGTTACCTTCTCCATCTTCGTTTATGCTTTTAGCATATATTTTTTGAGCTCCTCTCACAACTTCCCTTCGCAAGTGCTCCATTTTATCCGATGACATATACTTTTTAATAAATCAATGTTAATGAATTTTGGGATTACAAAATACATTATCTGTTCTGCCCATAATTTAAACGCAGACATGAAAACAGAAAATATAGTTACTTTATTTAATTCTTATCAAAAATATTGTTCTTATTAGACGTTAAACGGTATAATTTAAGTTAAAATTATTAAATTAGTATAGTCCCGAATTTTTAATTTTTAATTAAAATATCAAATTTGATAATATTAGTTTTAATCTTAGAGTTAAATTTTTGATTATTAATAATGAACCGTATGATATTACACTGCGACTTGGATAGTTTTTTTGCCTCAGTCGAGATGCGTGACAATCCTGAATATAATGGAAAGTCGGTAATAATCGGAGCAGATCCAAAGGAAGGTAAAGGTCGCGGCGTTGTATCTACCTGTTCATATGAAGCGAGAGTGTTCGGACTCCATTCCGGCATGCCTATTTCGCAAGCTTTTAAGAGGTGCCCGCACGGCATCTACTTAAGGCCAAATTTTGAAAAATATCATGAAGCATCTAAAGCTGTAATGGGCATCATTAAGCGCTATTCTTCTCTATTCCAACAAGTTGGTATTGACGAGGCCTATTTGGACCTGACAGAAATATGTTCAAATCATAGGGAAGTGCGAAATATAATCGAAAGTTTAAAAAATGAAATATACGAAAAGATCGGAATAACAATTTCTGTGGGATGTGCAACTACTAAATCACTTGCTAAAATTGCTTCCGACTATAATAAACCAAACGGAATTTATATTCTAAAACCCGAAACTTTTAAGGAGTTTTTAAAAGATATGGATATTACCCGTATTCCGGGTATAGGTAAAAAAACTAAGGTTTACTATTACAAAAAAGGGATACGGAAAATCGGAGACATCCTAAATACTCCTTTAAATAAGATGGTAAGATTATTCGGAAAATCCGGTGAATGGGTATGGAAGGTAGCCAATGGACTTGATTCGAGAGAAGTCAAGGAATTTGAAGGAGAGAGAAAATCAATTAGTAAAGAAAGGACATTTTACGAAGATACCAATGATTATAAGTTTATTTTAAGCAAACTTGAGGATATAAATGAGAGAATTAATAAAAAAATAATAAAACATAATATTTATTACCGCACTATTACGCTAAAAATAAGACTTGAGGGATTTTTAACTTATACCCGCTCTAAAACTCTTCCTCATCCTATTCAAGATAAAGCTAAAGTTATGAAAGTTATCTTAGAACTTTATCAAGAATTTTCAAACTCAGAAAAAAAGATCAGATTAGTGGGAATAAAACTATCAAATTTAGAGAAAAACATAAGCTCAAAACAGTCTGATCTCATGAAATATGCGGCAATTTAAAAAAATCTAATACGAATTAATCTCTCTAGTTATTGTTTAAATTGAAAAGAATTTGTTTCTAATAAATACAGATACTTCATCATGCAAGACACCATTAGAAGTAATAATTCCCGGTGCTCTTAATAGGCATTTCTCATCTTTGAAAATTAAACGTTCTTCGTCAAGATCTGTTACTTTTCCTCCTGCTTCTCTTACTAATAAATCACCTTGACCATAATCCCAAGTAAATGCTTGAAATCCCATTATTGGTTTGATGTATAAATCATAACTTCCATCAGCTACTAAACAGAATTTTGCCATGCTATCGATTTTAATTCGTTCTTCTATTCCTATTTTATCAGCAAATTGCGTAACCCATGGCAAATCATAATGTAATGATTGACACAATCTTGCCTTTTTAAGATTATTTTGGTTACTTACGTGAATTGATTCAAAATTCTTTCCTCCGTAAGAAGCTTTTGCTCCTTGACCTTGTTCAGCAACGAAAATAGCTAGGCCATTTTCATTATACTCAGGTACACTAATAACACTGATTTTTGTAGCTGAATTTACCATTAAACCAATTCCGATGGCATATTTCAAACCCTTCATGAAGCCTTTTGTTCCATCTATGGGATCTATGGTCCATTGTCTTGTAGACCTTTGACCACGATAATTTAATAAATTTTTAAAGTCAGTTATATTAGCAATATCTAAATGATTAAAGCATTCTCTAATCTGATTAGCCGAATTATCATCAATTAACCCAGTTTCATTTTCTTCAGCAATAACTTGATCTTCAGGAAATTTTTCTTTAAGTTGATTTAAAATGTAAATCTGAGAAGAATAATCAGCAACAGTTGATGGGGATTGGTCCTTTTTTATATAAGTTTTAACTCCTTTCTTTTTAAACCATTCTGTAATTTCAGAGGCCCTTTTAACAAGATTCACAGCCAAAGATATTTCCTTACTAAATAGAGACATTAGCTTCCAACCACCCATGCATTTAATTCAGAAAAAAAATACTTTAATAGAATTCAATAGTATTTTATTCTTATTAAATTAATTCTTAATAGCTTAAAGATCTTCTTTAATATTTCCTAAGGATTAAACCATCATTTTTATTTTCATATCATTCATATTAAATGATCACTTTTCGTTCGAGTTCCATAGTCTCTAAGTCAATAAGAGCATAAATTAAATATTTCTCATGATAATGAGATTGGCCTGGTTGAATACACAAGGTTCTCCCTATTTTATTATACCATTTTCCAGAGACTTCAGCAGATTCATGAATATGACCATGAAAGGATAATAATGGTTGATTTTTTTTTAGAAATTCATACACGGCTTTTGAACCGACTTTTTTCCCATCACGACAAACATCCAGAGAGACATTCGATGGAGGTGTATGTATTATATATATTGCCTTTTCCATATTAGAAGGCCTTACTAAGTCATTAATTTCTTCTTCGATGGTTGGTATTGTATCAACATAGGAAAACCAATCCTCGATCTTTTTCCAACCATTAGATGTAGATATGACTGGTTTTCCGAATTGTTTTGGAAATTCAAATTCCTTAGTATCCATTCTCGCCCTATCTTTAAGTGCGAATGGAAGGTCTGGAACCAAGTTCATTCCGATAAATTCGTAGCTATTAACTTCAAATACGTAATTTCCAATATTGATTATATAATCATATTTATCGCATGTCTTTTGAAAGAAATCGTCGAATTTCCGTAAATCATCATTACCTAACATAGTTATATAATAAATTCTTTCTGAATTGAAATGTGAGAAATATTCATCGAGGTAATTAATAATGAACTGATCTTGATTCAATAAATTACCCCTTAATGGCAGCATATCTCCACCATTAAGTACAATATCTACATTCATTGTTTTAGCTATTTCAAAAATACGATCATATTTCCATTCTGCACCATGTATATCTGTGCAATAAAGAATTTTCATTAATTAATCCCGAATTTAATATGATTGTTAAAATAAATAAAATAAGGTCTAATACTCATTTATAGATTGTCAAGCATTTTAAATTGATAGTATTTAAAGAAATCGAACCAATCTTATAAAGTCAAACGAGAAATAAATTACGAATTAAAAGAAGCAGCTGCTTATTTTTTATGGTTTATAATCTATAGTTATAATAAAAAAAAATAATTCAGTATAATAATAAGCAAGCAAAAATATATTTAGACGAGAATAATGAAAGCAATCGGAATTGTCATGCTATATGACAGGCGGGTTGGAGATCCCCAAGAAGTTTCTAGAAATTTTTTTGGAGAAAATTTTTCAATTGTTTCAGAAGGTCTTGTTTCTCAAGAGTTGATTGATTTAATTAAATTAAAAGATATTTTAGATTCAAAGTCAATTTACTGGGGAGGTATAAAGGAGAATTTTGAAAAACTTTTAGAAGATGATGAAGCGATTGGTCGTCTCGCGTGGAAAGTTTTTAATGATCAATCTGGTAAAGAAGCCTCTGATGAAGTAAAGAGTTTAGTATATGATGGATCGAAAGCACCATGGAAGTTTACTTTAATGGCATGTGTTCTATATGAATAGAATATATAATCTACTGTTTTAGAAAAAAAGGTTAATGAACTTATTTTATTCAATTACAACTTTCTTTTTAAACTATTTTTCAGTTAATTTGTTCGGAAAAAATATGAATGATCTTTTTTCTTGTGATTGCCGCTTAAGTTTAGTTTCGAAATTGTTTAATTTTAGAAGCCAAAAGAGTGAATAAATTTCGATTTTTTTCTCAAAATCCTTATCTACTTTATGATATTTAGTATATCCTTGATAAAATGCTCTGTTAAGTTCGGGTTGATTGAGGAATTCTAAATCCCAATGTTTGAATTTAACAAAGTCTTCCGCTTTGACACCTATACCCCAATTATCAAAATCTATTATTCCGTTTATTTTAATGGCGGCACTTAAATCATCTTTAACAATAATATTTTTACTATGAAAGTCATTATGTAAGAGAACTGCTTCATTTTCTTCTTCAATTAAAGCCTCATTTTCTTTAAAGAAATCAGTCATTTCTTCAATATTACTAAGTTTATTTTTTTTAGCTTCTTGAATTTCTATATTTAGCCTTTTATGAAATATTTCGGACCAAGTTTTTTCATTTTCTTTCCCGATTTCATTTATATTCTCATAAAAAGAACTAAACTTGATTTGGTGTAATTTTCCTAAGATTTCCCCAATATTTTCAAATAAATTTATGAATTTTGAAGTACTTAATTCAAGGTTAAAATCTTCTATTATGTTCTGCTCCAATATTTTATGCAACTGTTTTCCATGAATATATTCTTGCACTGTAAATAGATACGGGATTAAATTTTTAGATTCATCATAGTATATTAAATTACCAACTGGTATTACAGGCGGATTCTGTTTATCAAAGAAATAATTCCCTGTTGGAGAATTTAATATTTCTTTTATTTTTTCTTCAAGTTTAGAGGAAAAGGGGTATAAGGATCCATCTAAAAGGGGAAACAAAACTTTTTCCTTTGCTACATTTTCATATTGAAATGTTTTAGATGTCCTAAATCTAAATATTAATTGTGAATTTTCAAAATTGACTCTATAAATAGTATTAGTTTGCCCCTCTAAAGGTCCTGTGATTTTTTTAATTTTTCCCTGTTCAATTAAAACATCAACGGTCGAAAAAATGCGAATTATTTCTTTTAAATCATATAATTCACCTTTATTTAAAGAATAAAGTTGATAAATTAATTTCTGGTTAAGAAGATAATTGGTTGTTACTTCAATTCTCGTTTTAGTTATGGCTTCTAACTCTCTTTGAAATGGTGGCGACACTATATTAAGATCTTCAATTGGAATTTTTAATACATCATTGTATAAATAAAGAAAGGCGTATTTTAATCCACGTTGTACTTTTCCTTCATTAATTTTTATATCATAGATTTTATTTCTAATGTCATCTAATTGCTCTTGGAGTTGTGTTAGTTCTAAAACATTATCCTCAAGAGCGGCATTGTATATCTTTGAGCATATATTTGTTAAATTTGCAATGCTGGGTACTAGTCCGGCGTATTTTCTCAGCCCAAGAGGGATTAATTGGAGGAAAAACGAAAATCTACTCTCTTCACCACAAAATACAGAGAAATTCTCACCCAATAATTGAATGTAGGCTTTATAATTATAGATTTTATTAGAAGCGTCTTTAATACCCCTTAAGTTCTCAAATTCCAATAGCCCATTTACGATTTTTGGTTCAATTTCATTTCCAGTAAAATATTCCGGATTATGGTATAAATAAATATTATTTTTAGAAGTCACAGAGCCTAAAATGTTTTCAAAATGTAATTTCAGCTCATCGGATGCTAATTTTTTTGAAAATGGAGGAGCTATAAAAAAATTAAGGAAGTTAAATTTCTTTCCCAAAGTCTCTATCTGATTAATGACCTCATCTACTTCATTTCCAAATGCTCCTAATAATATTGGTATTTTATCATTAATTTCAGTTGTAAGATTGAGAAATTTAATTTTTTCATCTATTTTATCTGAAAAATATATTCCTTCACCTGTGGTGCCAAACAAATAAATAATTTTTGCCCCGTTTAATAAAGCATGCCGTATTAAAATTGAATTTAATTCTACATCTATCTCGAAGTTTTTATTGAAAAGTGTTATAGACGGAACAATGACACCACTTATCATGTTGATATACTCTGTTTAAGTTAGATTTCAGATTTTAGCTTGTAAGAATCAGTATTGTCGAATTTTGTTAATTAAAATTTTGATCATTAATACTTTATCCTAAAGATATCTTCATTAAAATTTTTGATGTTAATTTATAAAATTCTGAAAAATAGATAGAGCATAATTATTATAACTGGAAAGAAAATCAGACCGTAAGTTGACACAGTGTTTTTAAAATATTTGGACATTACTAATGAAAATTGTCTAGCATACCAAAAAAGTACTCCTATTAACATGAAAAAT
>CAZRKO010000013.1:0-14354 GCA_964600445.1 uncultured archaeon | reverse complement strand
AAGTGCTTTTCCCTGATCCTCTTTAGGAAACCAATAAGAAGTCTGACTTATACCTACGGAAAATGTAGCTATTCCACATCCAGCTAAAAATCCTAAAATTAGTAGCAGAGGATAATGCGCCATTGTTATTCCTAAGGGAAAAAATATGTAGCCCACTAAGACCAGCCCAAAAAGTCCAATTATTGAAAGACATAAAAGGATAAGCATAGGCTTTCTCCCTCCAACTGAATCGGACCATGCGGCAAAGGGTATTCGCAAAAGAGATCCTGAAAGATTAGGCATCGCAATCATTAATCCAATAAGGAGCTCAGTTCCTCCAGAATTGAGTAACCCATCTCTAAAAAATTTAGCAGTCGCTCCTAAGGCAACCACAGCAGTAAAACCTAGAAAAAATCCTAAGGTTGCACCAAAAATTCCATGGGCGGGTGTACCTTTAACGTTGTATTCACTCATTTTATTTTTCAAATATTTTATTTTTATTATTAGAAAAATATACTTATCTTATTATTTTAACATAGAACATGTTCAAATAAAAATTAAATATTAATAATTTAAAACAACATCGTGAATAAATCCCTTGCTTGGTAAGCTTATGGATTTTGCTTTAATTTACGTAAAACATTATTTTAACTTTTGTAAGATAATATTAGATAATTGAAATGCTGTTGTTAATTTGGGGTTATAAGCGATTGGTCAAATAATATTTCATTTGAGAATTTCCTTATTTTTTTTATAAGTTAAAAATATCATTAATATTCAATGCCACGTGAGTTTGGGAATTTTTTTTTCGAAATTTTCAATTTCAAACATAACTTCACTATGCTGATATTTAGAGTTAAGTAGATCTAGTACCTTGTTGGCAAAGTTTCTAAGATTATTTGCGTATTCCTGTTTCTTAGTTTTTTGTTTAGCAAGATTACTATAAATTCTATTTCTTGTTATTTTGGGTTTGAAAGTTGAAGATTGCCTAAGATAATGAGATGAGACTTTACAAACATGTATTATTTTTCTATCTGAGTATTTTGATTCTTCTAAAACTAATGTACTATATTTACCGATAGCTCTTGCAATTCTCTCTAAGTAGTCAGCAATGCCATAAGAAAATCTACATAGACTAATTATGTTTGAAGTAATTCTAGAACTTCTAATATTAGCCGATTCTTCAAAAGCACTCCATACATTAATCCAATCTCTATTTAATTCTCCGTGTTCTCTGTTATTTACAATAACTACATTAATAATATCACTGAGATCAACATCATGTCCTCTCTTCAATTTCTTTGTAAAAATATCTTTAAGCGCCGATCCCTCGAGATAACACCCATTACAGAAGTCAAGTACTTGGTCTGTATCGTTTGAGGCGATAATGACGCTTGTTTCCAATTTGTTGTTTGAATAATTATACCATTTAATTGTTTTTTCAAATTCTCTTGTTTTACTGTTTTTTTTCCAACCAGTTTTTCTTAATGCGTACTCTAACAGATTCTTATTAAAGATCCAATAATCAATATCATCAGTGAACCTTTTTCGTCTCCAATCCCTAGTAGTATAGTCACAGAGATATAGCTTAATAGTACCCCTAATCAGACCATTTCTACCATTTTTCTTTAATTCTTCCCTGGCAATTTGACAATATTTATGGTCCGTTTTACTAGCAAGCTTCGTAATTTTATCAAGAACAAGATTGGCTTCAGAAGCCATTATATCCGCAGGGATGTTTCCATCTGAGGGATATTCTCTAGATCCTCCATCCAAAAATTTTTCAAATAGCTCAAAATCATTATCTGGTATAGTGAATTTAGGATTATGAAACATGGTCTTACTAAAAACATAATGGGTAAAACCATTTTCATCTATTTTCGTCTTATCTAATACTGGAGAAACATCTCTTAAATTATCCCCCTTTATTACACAATCAGCTTTTACATCCCATAATCCATACATAAATTTTTTAATCACATATTTAAATTTTAAATAATAAATATTAGCTTCTGAAATTCAAAGAACAAGTATCAATCGAGAAGTATTTATAAAATTTAAATTAAAATTTCGAAAATACTTACTCGCTTGTCTTTTTTATCCTTATATTTTCTTATAAAATGATTTTCTTGAAGTTTTTTTAAAGAATAAGCAACAGTCCGTTTAGGAATAAGAGTTTTTTTTAAAATCTCTGATTGAGTTTGAGGCCCTCTTTGTTTCAATATATATAAAATAAATTTACTTGATGGTGCTAAAGAGAGAAAACTTTGTTTTTCTTCATAATTAGAGACGAAGTATTTATCTTCCACAATCATAAAATCATCAATTAATTTCTAAAATTTTATAATAACTATTCAATCTGTAAATAATTAAACTCCTATTTATTATTTTCGGAATTAGATAAATCTAAACAATCAGAATGCTTAAAGTTTCAATTTCCAACAATTCAACCAATTAGAGTTTAAATTTTAAACTTATTACATATATTAAAAGAAGGCTTTAAAAAGGTATTTTGTTAAAAATTACCGCAACCATCGCAATTACCGTCTAAAAAAGCTTCACAATCTTTACATATATTTCCACATTTATCTTCTTGACTTTCTTTACTGAATAAATTTATTGGTAGAAATTTAGGGGTTTCGATAGTGGAAACAAACAGGATCTGGGAATGTAAAACCCCTTCTTTATTGGTCGGTCCGCAATAATTTATATATCTATGTAAAACATCTATATTTTGACCCACAATTCCCATCATTAAATTGTATTGACCGGTAATATGTGTTAATAAAAAAACTCGTGGACAATCTTTATAACATTTAATAATATTTCTGATTTCATCATAATTTTTCATTTCAAGAAGGATAAAGCAGGCTTTATAATTAAGATTATTAAGACTAATATTTCCCTGGACCTTAAGGACTTCTGAATTTCCTAACCTTAAAATCCTCTTTTTAACGCCTGTGTGACTCATTAATTCTTGATCTGCTTTTTGGATTTTTTGATTAAGTGAAGTCAGACTTTCTCTTCCATTCTTATATAACTCGTTTAATATTTGCTTATCAATTTCATCTAATTCCATAATTATATTAATTATTCTTACTATAAAAAGAGATTATTCATTGATTTTAAGAATAAAAACTAAATATCAAGGAAAGATGCAATTTTTCATAAAAAGTTTTAAATTGAATTTCCATTTTTGAATATGAAAGGAAATATAAAATTCAATATTATATTGGATTTCGCCCTCTTAATTACACTCCTAAGTGTAATAACTCTTCCCCCTAATTTTTAAATTGAATTTTACTTCTTTTCTTTTCTAATTTTTTGAATATACATTTTATACAATTGAAAATATTAGAAACCTCGTTAGAATATCACTTTATTTTTTAAAACACAAGCTTTATTTTATAAAACTAAGAGCGTGCTTTAAACTTTTAAGAATTGTCTCTACTGGTTCAGTTCCTACTGACATTCTCATTAAATAAAAATCTAGTCCTAATTTCTTTAATTGCTGTTTTATATCATTAAAATGAGCTAATATTACATATGGACAGAGCAATGTCTTTTCTGAACCTAAACTGGGACCTTTTAGAATTGGTAAATGTAAATTATTATAAAATTTTTCAGCATTTTCAAAAGATGAATTTTTCAAAATAAAGCTAATGAGACCACTTGCTCCTTTCAGATATTTTCGCATCAATAAATTGTTTGGATCACTTTTTAAAGTTGGATAGTAAACTGTTTCTATAGATTCATGCTCACTTAAGTAATTAGCAACTATCTCACTGTTTTTATTAATTTTTTCCATTCTTACTTCGAAATGCTTGAGATTTCGAGCTAGCACTCTCATATCTCCTATGCACATATTCAAATCTACTAACTCGTTGATTTTCTTTATATTTTTAATATCGCTTTTATTTTTTGCTAAAAGCACACCACCAATATGATTATTTTTCCCACTAAGAAATTTAGTGGTGCTGTGAACAATAATATCAGCATTGTAATTAAATGGATTAAAATTATATGGGGTTGCGATTGTATTATCTATAATTACTTTGGCATTTTTCAAATGGGCCAATGATATAACCTTCTCGACATTAACTAATTGAATTAAGGGATTTGAGGGGATTTCAAATATTATTCCTGCTATATCATTATCTATATGATTTTTTAATTCTTTTAAAAAATTCTTTCTAATGAAAATCGGTTCATGTAGATCATATTTTTTAAACCATTTTTCTAAAATTCGAATTGTATCAATATATAACGAACCTAAAACGATAATTTTAGGTTTTTTAGATGATATTATAGATAAAATAGCTGTAAACACTGCAGCCATTCCGGAGGGATACAAAAAACATTGATTAGAATTGGCAAGTTCCAAACCTGAAAGGTTATTTTTTAATTTCTCAGAATAAAAATCTACTTTTTTAGTTGAAATGTTTTCCTTTCGAACTAATTTTCGAGAACTGACGATAAATCCACAATGTCTCCTTAAAATATTTAGCTCTGAATGTAATGTATTATAGAAAATAATAATTCCAATATCATTATCCTTATTGTTTAGAATTAAAATATCAAATTTTTTTTTACTCATTTTAGGGATGTATGAGTTATCTTTAACCAAACCAATTAAAACCTTATCTTTCAAATCTAAATTTGTTTTAAGCTCTTCAATATTACAAATTACAACATTAGCATGAGAGATATTTGATTTTTTTGCTAAATTCTTAAATTTTCGATCTAATAAATTAAAAATTTTCGTGGGGAGTCCTTTACTAAAATAAATTTTAGTTCCTTTTCTAAAATAATAATCAGTAATCAAAAAAACAGCACTTTCATAACTGTGGCAGCATAAAACTCCTTTAGCCTTAAATCTTTTCTCAAATTTTTCCTCAAGATTTTTCACAAGAGGATGAGTTACAAACCTAGGATAACCTTGAATAATTTTAATTTTTTTTTCTTCGTAATCAAATACATCTTTTAAAGTTGGAAAAACAACAGATACACCATGAAATCCGCCAATAGGTTTTAAATATTTCAAATTTGATATTTTTGGATTATCTGGCATGATTAAAATCTCTTTAAAACACTAATTGTTTTATCAATATCTCCTAAATTATTATAATAATGGAATGAAAACCTCAGTAAAGTTTTCTCTTGAGAATTAGGATAATTTCTCAAGGAGATGTAAATATTATTTTTTACGAGTTCCTCATAAATTAAGGGAGCTTTATTATGTTCAACTGTTATTATTCCAGATCGGTTTTCAATCTCGAGAGGTGTTATTATTTTATAATTTAATTCTTTTAATTGAGATATAAATTCTGATGTAAGATGTATTATTCTATTATGAATTGCATTAATCCCTGCGTGAATATCTCCTTGTCCAATATCTTCAATTAACTGTAATCCTCCCTTTAATGTTAACAAGGCCGGAAAATTAGGGGTTCCTCCTAATCCATCCATAGATTGCGTTTTTTTTATTAAATTTAAATTATCGTTATCCATCGAAAATGCGTTATGTACGCTTAACCAACTCGAAAAAGGTAAATCGTTTTCTTCAATAATTCTTTCGTTAATATAAAGGATTCCAATGCCATATCCGCAACATGCCCATTTTAAAGCGGAAGCAACAAGTATATCAATGTTATATTCTCCAACTTTTATAGGAAATGCTCCAAATGACTGAGTGGCATTAATAATATTCTTTATATCGTACTTTTTACAAAGATCGCCAAGTTTCTTTAGATCTTGTCTAAATCCCGTTATATATTGGACATGACTATGAATAATAAATTTAGAATTTTCATTAATCGCCCTCTTAAAGTCTTCAATTAAATATCTAAAATTTGAATGACCAATTTTCCTACAATGAAATTGTAACCGTTTAAATATATGGATTGAAGCAGGAAACTCACCTTCAGGGTATAAGATATCTCCAACTATTAATAATCTAGCAATAAGATTCATACTGGAAGATGTATTAATTAAAAAAGCTATTTCTGATGGTTTTGAATAAAAATACTTGGCAATCTTTGTTCTTGCTACATTTAACTCATCAAAATATTGATCCCATAAGATATCTCCATAATTTAACATTTCTTTAAAATATTTAACTCCAGATTGATAAGCACTCATACTTATTGGTGATCCCCCTGCTGCTTTCAAATGAGTTATATTTTTAAGAGCTGGAAATTGTCTTTCTCTAATATCGTTCCAATTTATTTTCATTTATTTTAGGACCTTAATTACTTTACAAATTATTAAATTGATTAAGTTTAATCACTTCCTTTCAGAATAAATATTGCTATTTGACTAAAAAGATTAGGAAAATTGCGAGCTAAATTAGATTTATTTATTGGTAGATAAATGTTATTGCATATTTTAATATTATAATTAGCACAAAAAGTAAGGAATTTTTTTACTGTTAAAATTTGAATTCTTTTAGCCGAGAATAAGTAATTATTATCAGTTCTTTCTCTTTTGAGCGTTCCTTTAAACAGAAATGATATCCTATTCTTCCAATTTGCTATATTTTCGAAACTTACTATACATTTCTTTCCCACACGCAACATCTCTTGGATTAAATAAATAGGATTCGCTATATATTCAAGAGTCTGACTTAAAATAACATAATCAAAAGAATTTTTTTGAAAATCTTTTAGTCCTTCGTTTAAATCTTCTTGAAGCACAGATATACCATATTCGAGACATGATTTTATTTTTTCCATTGAAATTTCTATTCCTAATCCAGAAGCCTTTTTTCTCTTAATTAATCCATTTAATAGTCCCCCTTCACCACATCCTAAGTCTAAGATTTTTCTATTAGGTGGAATAATATCGAAAATTACTTGTAAGTCCTTTCTCATTGGCATTTATTTTACACCTCAATAAATAAAATCTAGATATGAAGATTATTAAGAAAATTCGAAACAATTACTCGAAGATCATCGCATTCCACTAAAAAAGAATCATGTCCATAGTTCGTATCAATTTCTACAAAACTGGTATCAATATTATTAGATTTTAACGCTTGCACAATCTCTTTGGATTGAGATGTTGGATATAACCAATCTGAAGTAAACGATATGACTAAAAATTTTACATTTTTAAGATGAGAAAATGTTTTTGTTAAATTTCCTTCTCTTAAGTCAAAATAATCAATTGTTTTTGTTATATACAAGTAAGAATTAGCATCAAAACGTTTAATAAACGAATCTCCTTTATATTGCAAATAACTTTCCACTTCAAATTCTTCTTCAAATTGAAAAATATAATTGAGATTATGATACAGCCGTCTACCAAATTTTTCTTTCATAGAATCTTCACTTAAATAGGTTATATGCCCTATTTCTCTAGCCAACCGTAATCCTTTATTTGGTGGATAACCGGTATAATAATTTCCTTTATTCCAAAATGGATCTGAATAAATAGCTTGCCTTTGTACCTCATTTAATGCGATATTTAAGGTTGTAGCATATGCTGCTGTTGCAATAGGAATAACAGATTGAGTCATTTCCGGATAACTTACGACCCAATCCAATACTTGCATTCCACCCATACTACCTCCCGTAATAGTTAAAATTTTTTTAACTCCTAAATAATCAATTAATAATTTTATAGATCTAACAATGTCATGAATAGTTATAATAGGAAAATTTAAACGATATAACTTACGGGTTTGTGGATTATTAGACGAAGGACCTGTTGAACCGTAGCAACTGCCTAAAATATTTGCACATATGATAAAATATTTTGAAGGATCAAAAGGTTTGCCAACACCGACCATTTCATCCCACCATCCCCCGAGATCACTATTATTTCTATATACATGGGAGCTACCAGATAAAGCATGGAAGATTATTATAGCATTTGTTTTGGATCCATTCAACTGTCCATAAGTCTCATAAGCTAATTGAAAGCCGTGTAAAATTTCTCCTGATTCAAGCTTGAAATCTTTATCCCAGTGGAAATACTTTAAATTTGGTATTTTATTTAATAAAACTTCGAATAAATTTATCCACCTTTATTTTATATGTTGTTTATCAATTATTATTTTATTATCTAAAAATTTATGTGAAATTTTTGCGTTAAATTTTAAATTTTAAAAAAAGTTAGAAACATGAATAAAGTTAAGTAGATTCAGCGTTGATTTAGAAAAAAGAAATAATGTGCATAATTTGCATAAAAATTTTTAGATGATTTAATTGTTCTTTTTTTTGCTTAGTAAATTTTGAGAAAGGAATCTTAAAATCAAATTTTATAAAGTGTAATGGTTTTTTTCGGGATGAACTTTCTTTATAAATTTCAAGTTAAAGATGTCATCCAAATTTAGTTCACCTTTAATATACCCTAATCTATGTAGAGATTTTACAAATTCCATTGTGGAAGAAACATAACCTTCTGAAAGAGCAATGCAATATTTCGGAGATATTTCTAAAATTAATTTGGCATACTTTTCAGTAATAATTTCAAAGGTATTTCCAATCTTTTCTGCTCCTTGTGATGGTGAATTTCTGATTAAGCTAGATGCGTTTTTATGATGAGTTAGAAATTTTATAATAATCTCAGGGTGATTTTCAATAAACTTCTCAGTACTGAATATACCATAACTAGGATTATTTTCCCATAAACTATCTGGGGGAATTATAAGATGAGAATCTAAAATGGTTGAAGAAAATACGGACAACGCCGGAGTACCCACCCCTCCTTCAAGAATTCCTTTTTTCATGTCTAAAGCTATAAATTCTGCTTGTTTATAATGTTTTACAATAATATCGTCTTGTAATTTGTATTTATTTAAATAAAAACTTAAAATAACATCATGGATCGAACCTTTACTTGGAACACCTATAGATTTGTCTTTAAATTGATTAAAAGCATCATACAAGTTGTTATTCAATTCATGTAAGGTTTTATATTTTTTTTTTGCTACGACAATTGTTCCTTCAACATGTCCACCTGCTACACATTTAATCGGGACTCCTTTATCTATACCAACTATAGCAGGAGGTAATCCCATATATCCTATATCTAATTTATCGTTCATAAAAGCTTCAACCATCGCAGGACCCGTCCCAAATAAAGTCCACTTAATATCTCTATTAAAATCCTTTTCTAAATTTTTATCTGCCATTAAAATAAAGTTAGTATGATAAGCTGTTGACAAATGGCCTATATTTAACTTATTTTTTCTAATAGAAGTCACTTTTATTTTTTATTTAATATTCGCAAAATATTAATTAATATTTAAATATTATAATCAAAATTATTAATTGTTTAAATTACAATTGTAATATTAGATGTAAATTATTAAATGGGAGTTAGTTTGTTTAATATAAAGATATCTTTCTTATCCTTATTGGTGGATATTATTGGCAGAGAGGAAATTTCGCTTTCAATTGAAGAAAGATCAACTATTAGGGATGTATTAAAGCAATTAGTAAAAACGTTTGGTAAAGATTTTGAAAATACCATATTTAAGTCTCCCGATGAAATAAGTAAATATATTATTTTGAGTTTAAATAGAAAAGATATACGATCTATTGATAATTTGAACACCCTTCTTCATGAGGGGGATGAGATCATTTTGCTTCCGGCTATTGCTGGAGGATAATTGCTATTATAGAGAAATGTTGCATTATTAATTAGGAGATACCCATTTCTTAATAACATCTAGGCCTTTCACAGCGTCTTTTGCATATGCATCAGCCTTAACCTCTTTAGCTAGCTTTTGAGATGTACCTGACCCGCCTATAATGATTTTAATTTTATTACGAAATCCAGATTTGTCTAACAAATCTATTGTCTGTTTAATATTATCTGCCGCTATAGAAAGGAGACTTGAAATTGCAATTACTTTAACTTCAGGAAACTCGGCCCGTGATAAGAATCTTTCTGGAGGTACATCAACTCCCAAGTCTTCAATATCAATTCCACTATATTCCAACAGAGCAATTAAAATATTTTTACCAAAGTCATGAATATCTCCTTGAACAGTTCCTATTACAACTTTTTGTGAAGAATTTTGAATATTGTTCTTATTTTGTTTTGTATCTCTCTTAGTCAATTGGGGGAGTTCTTTACTAAGAGCTTCAGCAGCTATCATTAATCCAATATCACCTGAACATTTTATTCCTTCCAAAATTCCGTACTTTATCATTTCATAACCCGTTATACCTGCATTGTATGCTTCTTTTAATGCTTCTCTTAATTCAAGAAATTCTAAGGAGGCAACTTTATTCCTAATCTTAGTAAGAAATACTTGATTATTTTCCATGTTTGACCAAAATTATTATAATTAATACTGATACATTTTAATCAGATAATTAATACAAGGCCATGCCATGAAACACATGGGACTGAAGACTTGGAGTGTTCTGGCATAATAATATATGGTTCTTCCCAGCCTGCATTTCGTGCTGTGGCAAAAACATCTACACCACAAGCTTCTAAAGCCGGTCGTGCTCTTAAGTATTGACTGCACATTTTTCCCTCAAGTACTGCACAACGAGGTATTTCTTTCCCGGTAAACCAATCACTAACCATTTCTGGTGAAAATACACCGCAACATGAGCATGGACCGCCTTTAAATCCCATGGCAAGATAATATCCCATATAACATGCTTCAGTTTCAACTATAGAGACAATTTCATTTAATTCATTAACGTGTTGAGCTGTTGATGTTAAAAAATTCGGGTAAATGTGGTCCTTGACTTTTGGCATGTACCTTATCAAAACAGCATATTTATATTTTGAAACAATCTCCTGCATCTCTTTATGGGTAGGGGAGTGTGGAGGACAACATGCACTTGAACCGTAACCAAAACAAATGGGGATTATGCACTTCCATCGAGCTCTTATATCAATTACTATTTGTTCAGTTGTAATAACGCATGCATCACCATTAGCGTTAGCCTTAGATTTATTAGATACTTCCTCTATCGCGCTCTTAGCTAATTGTACTAATCCTTCAAGATCCACTTTCTCTGCACTCATTTTCACCTTGGAAATCGGTCTATCTTGCTTACTAGGAAGGGGTTTTCGACGCTCAAGAATTACTTTTGATTTTTCTCCATTATCTTCAGAAATTATTTTCTGGATTGTCAAAATTTGTTACACTCTTATTTTTAGTTTATTTTTATTATTTATTATAAAATTATTCTTTATTTTTTCAGAGATCTTCATTGATTTTTTCTTGTATAGTTATATCCAATTTATAAAAATACATGCAATTTTTGCCCTTATTTCTTTAAATTAGATATGAATCAAATAAAATGTTCCACATTATGGATAGGGAATAAATAAGGTTGGAAACATTAAATTCAATCGAACATTGGATTTCACCCTTATTGCATTTTTATGTGTAATCGTTGTTTTTTACTTATTTATGGATTGAATTTTGGGTCCTATCTTTTCTACTTTTTATTAAAAATTGTTGTAAGAATACTTCCTCACCTATATTTCATAACAAATGGTTTTACCATTTAGAATATATGCAATTTTTGCCCATATTTATTTAAAAGAAGTTAGAAATATAGAAAATAATCCTTCAGAGAATGAGTATATAAGAAAGGAAACATTAAATTCAATTTTTCATTAGTTTTGTCCCAACCCAACCAAAACTATCTTCTAAATTAATTCTTCCTTATTTTTTATAGATTGAATTTTGGTTCCTTTCTTCTCTGACTTCTTTTAAAATATTGTAAATAGTGAGATAGTTAGTGATAAAATACCGGTATTTATGGTGAAATTATTGCACTTAATTTTAAATGTAAAGTTTATGGTTACTTACAAAAGTTTTGAGGAAATAAAAATGAAAATGGAAGAATTTATAAGATGCTTAAATTGCGGAAAAAGCTTAGGTGATAAAGAGAAAGGACAAACCAATTATTGCGCGGAATGTGTTTTAGATTTAAATTTTCAATTAAATGGGTTAGATCGAGATGAGTTAGACAAAAATTTGCAAAAAATATTAGATTTTTTTGTATCTGATGTGAGTGCAGCATTTTATAAAGACCCGGCAGCTCGATCACTTTTAGAAGTATTAACAAGCTATCCCGGGATCAAAGCTATTCTTTTGCATCGTATAGCCCATTTTTTTTGGATAATTGGAATGCCATTTGTTCCTCGATATATTTCAGAGATCGCTCGAAAATTGACAGGTGTAGAAATTCACCCAGGAGCTATGATTGGCAGAGATTTTTTTATAGATCACGGGGGTGGTGTTGTAATTGGGGAGACGGCTGAGATTGGTGATAATGTTACAATATATCAAGGAGTAGTGCTAGGTGGAACAACAAAGGATCCAATTAAAAGACACCCTACTTTAGGCAACAATATTGTAGTTGGCTCTGGTGCCAAATTATTAGGACCTATAAAAATCGGTGATAATGTGAAAATAGGGGCTAATTCTGTAGTTGTCAAAGATGTACCTCCAAATTCTGTTGTCGTCGGAGTGCCTGGAAGAATTATCGCACGAGAGGGAAAAAAAATTAAAAGAATTGATTTATCTCATGGAGATCTACCAGATCCTATAGCACTTACCCTTTCTACTATTAATTCTAGACTTGAATATTTAGAGAGCAAATTAAATTTAAATCATGAGAAAAAATCAAAAGATCTTGAAATTTACTACGGGGAGTATGGAGGAGGAATATAAGAAGATTTTATTATAAGAATTATTTCAAACCTAAAGGTGCTAAGATTAGCAATTACTCAACAAAAACAATTTATAAATCAATTAATTTAATCCAATGTTTCTAAGAACTGTTTTTAGAGTTTTAGCAGATTTTTTAAGACTCTCTTGTTCATCTAAACTAAGGTTTAGTTTTAAAATTTCATGAATTCCTTCCTTATTAATTATGGCTGGTAAACTTAAGTAAACATCATTAATACCTAAGTAATCATTTATGTGGCAAGAGACCGGTAAAATGGCATTTTCATCATTTAAAATAGCCTGTGTTATTCTTACGAGAGAAAGTCCTATTCCATACGATGTTTCTCCTTTTCTCTCAATGATTTTATATGCAGAATCTCTTACCTCTTCAAAAATGTGGTTGAGCTCCTCCTTCCAACCATGGGAAAATTTATTATTGCAGGTAGTACAATATTCATTCAATAATAATCCACCAATCATTGCTTTACTCCAGATGGGAACTTCTGTGTCTCCATGTTCACCGAGGATATATGCATGAACATTCCGAGGATCAATTTTATACCGCTTAGCTAATAAGAATCTCAATCTTGCTGAATCTAAAAGTGTACCTGAACCAATCACTTCAGATGACTTCTTTTTAGAAAATTTATAAGTCGCGTATGATAATATATCCACTGGATTAGAGACAATGAGATAGATAGCCGAAGATGCATATTTATTAATTTTTGGTATTATCTCTTTAAATAAATCAACGTTATCCTTGGCTATATCTAAACGAGTTTGGCCAGCTTTTTGTCTTTTGCCAATAGTTATAACAACTAAGTTTGAATCTATGATATCGCTATATGACCCTGCAATAATCTCAACTGGAAATACAAATGGGGCGCTATGGGATAAATCCATAACTTCACCTTCCAGTTTTTTCGTATCAATATCAACCATAACAATTTTTCTTGCCATACCCTTTATTAACAAGGCATAGGCATAACGCATGCCCACATTGCCACATCCTACTATTGATATTTTAGGTTTTAAATCATTCATTAACTCTCCCTCCAATTGCTAAAATAATGTTGAAAATATACTATGACAGAATACGGAATTTTGTGTGTACCAATGAATTTTATTATATTTAAATATAATAATACGTATATAAATGTTCTACAATAATAATTTTGTATCAACAGTTTGGCGAAAATTTATAACAGCTTATAAAATCTTATAAAAATCCAAAATATTGCTTCTCTCTCTTATTTAAATTAAAGGAAAGGCTTATTATATCTTTAATTCAAGAGAGAAAAAGAGGTGAATTACAGAAAAACTCTCCTTAATACTCTTATTTGTCATTGATTAAGAAGAAAATTGGTATGTTCACTTGACTTATCCTGTTAATACATCTCTATTCAAGTGATAACTCATAGGAGTGATAAATTCATGGGAAATTTTCCTCCCATTTATCATAAATTAAATATAGAATATTATACCATTAAAAAGCACTATTAATTTTTTAATAGAATCGAGAAAAATTATTGAGATATTTTATTATCTCATTTTTAATAGGTAATAGTCTATTATAATAATTTTAAAATATCTTGCTCTAATAATGGCTGTAATTTTTGATGTTCTAATTTTCTTTAAAATCTAGACAAAATTGATCACGAAAATTAGCTTTTTTCTCATCATCAGATATTTAATTTTTTATAATTGGCTTTAA
>CAZRKO010000012.1:0-14603 GCA_964600445.1 uncultured archaeon | reverse complement strand
GTTAATAATAGAGATGAATCGCGAAAAAATATAAAATTTAACAGCCTAATTTTTTTAATGGCGGATTTTTTTCTTTAATTACTCCTTTTTTGGAAATATACTATAAATTCAGAAGGATAGGGGGATTCCCCTTGTAGGGGGAAGTAATTTTTATTATTATTATTGTAATTATTTTAATTTTTCAAAATGGGAAAATAAAACTACTAGACTCTTTTAATAACGTCTACTAATCCTTTCTTATGGAGTTTTTCCATCATTTTTTCTACATCCTCCACTTTTTTTCCCGCAATTTCGGCAACTTGTTCAAGTGTATTCATTCCGTCACATATTTTTAAGACCTTAAATTCTTCGGGGGTAATCATACCTAAATGAACGCTCGTTGCTGGAACATCTTTAATAATAATTGGTATTCTCACTTCCGTAGCTCCTGATGCTGCTGAAGCCCGCTCTAAGGATTCTATAGTTGGAGAATCTCCAAAAAAAGATTTAACTCCTGTGACATCATATTTATCATCAATATAAACAAATATTGTATGCTCACCGCCAGATAAATCATCGGGATCTTCTACATCTGAACGTACATTCTTATGTTTGAACTCTTTAGTATAGATACCCATCTCAAGACCATCGTGAATCTCATTTTTATCCACGCTTAATGCAACCATATCCTGACAAATATCGCACCAAGCCCATACTTCAACAAGTCTAAAATATTTTTTCACTTTATTCTCTGGCATATATTCTCTCTAACCTCTCGTTGGTTTGGATAATTAATATGTGCGTGAAATTAAACATATATTAGATAATCTTATTATAATTCTATATATATTTTATGTTGATTTAAAATTTAAAGTTTGATTTATTTAAATATCTTAAAACCAAAAATAATTAATGATATCATGAATTTTTTGTGGTAATTATGTCGACATTTAAAAGGAATGTTTGTTTTTCATGTGGAAGACCTGTAGCACCATTCGAAAATGCAGTTCATTTTCCATGTCCCAAATGCGGAGATGTGGAAATTTGGAGATGTGAACAATGTCGAGCTATGGGAAAGACATATAAATGCTTAAAATGTGAATTTGAGGGGCCTTAAAATAGGGATTTCAATATGGGAAAAGAATATGTAGCTTTAATTGATGTAGTTCCTGAAGAAATTGATATTGATTTTGAAGAACTTGTAGGAAAATTAAAGGCTGCTTTACCTGATACATGTACGATTGTAAAATATGATGTTATGCCTGTTGCTTTTGGTTTAAAAAAAGCGAGAGTCCAAGTGAGATATCCTGATGAATGGGGCGGAACAGATAGGCTTGAGGAACTGTTTGGTCAAGTTGATGGGATACAAGGAATAGAAGGTATAGCTTTTTCTAAAGCATAAAAATATCTGTAATATTGAGTTTTTATAATTTTAAAGAATTACATTTATTCAATTATTAATTACTCATTTTCAAGACTAGTAAGATGTTCTATCCATACTTTTTTATCTTTCACAATCAGATCTTTTACAGACTGAATTGAATCAAAAAAAGCCATGTCTTGATATCTCTTTGTAAAACTTTTCACAATTTCATGAGCTTGAGACGTTTGATTAGATGCTACCAATTTGTCATACATCTCATTTAATGATTTACTTGTTTTTTCAATTTCAGATATTAAAAAATCTTTTTGAACGTCTTTTGCAATTGAATTAATAAATTCTTCTTGTTCTTTTATATAAGAGGGCATATCAGCAAGAATTGCTAATCTAATTATCTGTTCAGCGTTATATATAGCATCATCTAAATTTCCATGCATTAAACTTTGTTGGGCTTTAAATTTCAACTCATCAACTTTGGAAATTAGTTTTATTTTACTATCTTTTATATGAAAGCTCTCACTGCGTTGCTCTACTTCTTTAGATTTCTTCTTAGATTTTTTATCCTTCTTTTTCATTTTAAATTTTAAGATGGAAACAATTTCTCGTATTTAAATAGATAAAATAATTATATTTATATTTTCATTTATGTAAAACAAAATAAAGAATTTAACCTGTTCTTTTAAATAGCTTGTCTAACTCTTTAAATGAGATAAATTTAAGAGTTGGCCTACCATGAGCACAATGGAAAGGATTCTTACAATTTGCTAAATCAATTAATAAATTTCTTATATCTTTTAAGGTCAATTCATGACCCCCTCTGATACTTTTATGACATGCTAAATAATTGATTATTTCTTCTTTTATTTCAGAAAAACTTTTATCTTTTCCGATTTCTGTAATATCCGCTATAATTTCATTGATTATTTTAACATCGGGAAGTTTTCCTATAATAGTAGGAATTTCTCTTAAAATAAAGGTATTACCCCCAAAATGTTCGAATGTAAATCCAAGCTTGTTGATTTCTTTTAAATTGCCTTCTAAGAAGAATTTTTCAGACGAATTTACATCTAGTTTTAGTGGAGAAATTAATTGTTGCTTACTGCTCTTTGATGATTCATACATTTTTAAAAAATATTCCTTAGTAATACGTTCAGAAGCCGCGTGTTGGTCTAAAATATATAATCCTTCTTCTCCATCTTGATTTATCCCTTCTAAAACAACATAGATATTATTACTTAACTGACCTGTATAAGGGATAAGACGAATTTTAGGAAAATTTTTAGCAATTATAAATTTATCCCTTATGTAGGTTTCAGGCATTTGTTTTTTAACAGATCTTCCTTTAGTATTAACGTCTGTCAAGTGTAACTGAACTGACTCATCTGCTAAAATATCCTCAAGATCTGATCTCTCTTCACTTTTATCCTTAACCTCACTAGTTTCTTGAATTACTTTTACAGATTTAAAAGAGTTTTTTGATTCAATCTCCTCAGTTTGTAGTGGAATATGTTCTTTTTTGGAAATATAATCACTAATTTCAGTAGAAATATATTTCGCTTCTTTTTCAATAAATGTTTCCTCAATAAAATCTCGAATAACATTGTAAACTTTATTATAAATATAATCCTCATTTTCAAATCTAATATGGAGTTTTTTAGGGTGTACATTGAAATCTATTGCAGAGGGATCTAATTCAATATGTAGTACAAAAAAGGGATTTTTTCCAACCATCAATGTACCTTTATAGGCCTCTTGAATTGCTCTAAGTAAAAGGTCGCTGATCACATATCGATGGTTGATAAATAGACTCGAATAATTTCTATTTTTTTTTGAAATCTCGGGATGCCCTAACAAACCATTTATCTTAAAAAAAGTCCCTTCCTCTGTATAATCAATAGGCTCCATAAATTTAGCACTTAATTTTCCGTAAATATGAAACACAGTAGTCTTTAAATCATTAGCAGGGCAATTAAGAATATCTAAATCATTATGTCTATATATAAAATGAATATCGGGATAAGCTAATGCGTATCTTTGCATGATATCGGTAATATGTCCCAATTCTGTCGAATCTGATTTGAGGAACTTTTGTCTGGCCGGAATATTATAGAAAATATTTTTAACTTTAATATTGGTTCCAACAGGACAAGAAAATTCCCTTTTATCTATTAATTTCCCTCCTTCAATACGCAATTGAACGCCTGTTTCTTCGCTTTCAGTCCTAGATATAATTTCTACTTGGCTTACTGCAGTAATGCTAGCTAAAGCCTCACCCCTAAACCCTAAAGTGGATAGATTATCTAAATCTTCAATACCTCTTATTTTACTGCTTGTATACCTTTCAAATGCGAATTCGATCTCATCTGGAGGTATGCCAATACCATCATCTATGACTTGAATTAATGTTTTACCCGCTTTCTTAACTATCACTCTAATTTCCTTAGCTCCCGCATCTATACTATTCTCAATTAACTCTTTTACTACATTTTTCGGTCTCTCGCAAACCTCGCCAGCAGCTATTTTTTCTGCATCTCTAATTTTTTTGATTTT
The DNA here is from genome assembly GCA_964600445.1 of uncultured archaeon. Taxonomy (GTDB): domain Archaea; phylum Asgardarchaeota; class Lokiarchaeia; order Sigyniarchaeales; family SOKP01; genus LW40-45. The sequence goes on along the minus strand of CAZRKO010000012.1, from coordinate 10,693 downwards.
CTTTCTTTTCACTTTTCTTCAATTTAAGTTACGATTTTAATGAGAACTTAAGTTTTTTTAAGTTATAAATCATATTTATGAACTCAAATTTAAATGAATACTCTATTAAGGTTAAAATAAATTTTAGTATTTAATATAAAGGTAAGAGAATTTGGATCTTTTAGATTAACCGAATTTTTCCGTTCCTCTAATTATACAAAACAATAAATTAAATTAGTTTAAAATAGAGAAATTATTTTATAGTTTAACTTCAATATAATGATTCTAAATTTCTAATTGATGATTAATGAACGATCAAGAGAGTGAGTATCCATTTCATCAAATGTTTATATGCATTTTTATAATAGTTACAATTACCCTCATAACGTTCAGAATTTTATTCTCTTTTTTTGAACTTCCTCAATTAATTGAATCGGCTAAAGATTATGATTATCATTTGCTGATTAGAGGAATGGATAATGGTTTGGTCAATTTTTATGATCCAGTTGCTGGCTCTGATTGGCCTCCTTATTACCTCTATTTTTGGTACTTTCTATTTTTCCCGATGTATATAATTCCTGTCGAATTTGGTGTATATATTTGGGATATTTTACGATTGGTAATTGGAATATATATTATAAATGAGGCTCCAAAAATATTCAAACGTCAAACTGATTTATTTATTTTTTATGTTTTAAGTTGTATCAGCTACGGTTTAGATGCATATTATAATAATTGCAATTTCTTAGTTACTTTTTTTCTTTTCATATCTTATCACTCATTAGAACATGATAAAAAATGGCTTTCGGGGATATTTTTTGTTTTGGCTACCTTTAAAATTAATTCGATAATCTTTCTCCCTTTATTACTTATCACAAAAAAAATTAAATTTAAAGACCTTAAATACTATTTAATTCCTTTCTTTCTTATTTGTGTTCCATATATGATTTTTCCTAACTATTTTATGCAGATGTTGGGAAACTGGCTTCATTCTGATGAATATGTTCAAGGTTTTACAATATATGATTCCATATTTTGGAAAGCCTTGCAGCCCTCACATTTAATGAGTATCTCACTATTTTTATTGATATTTATTGAGAATCTCGAAAGTGAAAAAAGAAAAAAACAATTTACTTCGTTTATACTCCCAATCTTAGTAGCATATTATATCTATTTAACATTAATTGTTTTTGTAATCCCTAATGTTCTTTCATGAATTCAATTCTTTTAATTTTTCTTTAATTTCGCTTAATTTCTTCATTGCTTCTATGGGAGTAATGGAATTAATATCTATTTCTTTAATTAAATCTAACAATTTTTCAAATTCTTTATCCAAAACAATCTGTTTCTTGACAACCGGCTTGAAAAAGGTCGTCTGCACGAATTTTTTCTTCTTCTTTGGAGGTAAATCCTGAGTTTTATCAAGTTTTTCTTTTAATTGTGATACTACTACACTTTTCACGTCTAACTCTTTTTCTTTTTGACTTAGGTCTTCATCACATTTGCTAAGCTTATCTTTAATACTTTTTAATTCAGAGTTCAGTTTTTCAAGTTCTTTTTTCTTCCCATTTATGATCTTATCATAAATTTTTCCTGAATTCGTCCCATTACCATTTTCCCTCACTGTTGTTTTGAACGGATCTTTTGCTTCAATTTGCTCTAGTATTTCAAACGCTCTTATAATTACATCATCAGGTATTCCTGCTAATTTTGCGACATGAATACCATAAGATTTATCTGTACTCCCTTCTCTGAGTTTTCTTACAAAATTGATGCTCCCATCATCATTCTCAATAATATCGAGATGATAATTTTTCACTCGAGGCAAATTAATCTCAGTCAATTGATGATAGTGGGTACTAAAAAGAGTTTTTGTTTTCAATTCTTGAAGTTTTTCTAAAGTTGCCATCGCAATGCTCTGCCCATCGCTAGTACTTGTACCTCGACCAAGCTCGTCGATTATTATTAAACTTTTAGGAGTTGCATAATTTAGAATTTTAGCAGTTTCGGTCATTTCAATCATGAACGTGCTGAATTTTCGGGCAAGATCATCTGAGGCTCCTATCCGTGTAAAAATATGATCTATTATACCAAGAGTAGCAGATTTAGCTGGAACGAAGCATCCCATTTGGGCGATTAAGCAAATTAACGCAACCTGTCTTAAATAAGTACTTTTACCAGCCATATTCGGACCGGTAATTATTAGAAGTTGGTCGCTTTCAGGATCTAAATAGCAATCATTCGGTATAAATTTCTCAGTAATATTTATTTGCTCTACGACAGGATGACGCCCTTCTTTTATAATTATTTTATTTTCATTATTAATAATAGGACGACAATAATTATTTTTTTCAGAAATTTCTGCAAAACAAGCTAAAACATCAATAACGGCAATATTTTTCGCAGTTTCCAAAATATTGACAGTCTCTTGAACAACCTTATCTCTAACCTCACAAAATATCTCATATTCCAAATCATTAATTTTTTCTTCGGCAGTAACTATTTTTTCCTCTAGTTCCTTTAATTTTGCGGTAGTAAATCTCTTAGCATTTTTTAAGGTTGATCTTTCAATATAATCATTAGGTATGGTCGGAATAAATTGTAGAGTTCTATGGGTTATCTGTATATAATAACCAAGAATGTTGTTATGTCCAATCTTTAGTCCTGAAGTTAGCTTCCATCTTTTCTTTTGTTGCTCCTCATATTCTAAGACGTACTTTTTTCCGTTGTGTAGAAGATCTCTTAAATCATCAACTTTATCATTATACCCCTCCTTAATGATATTACCTTCTGTTATATTTTGAGATGGGTCTTCCTTGATAGCACCGTCTATTAATTTTCTTACATCATCAAAAAAGTTAATTTTTGCCACAAATCTAGAAATTTCAGGAATATCTGCTTTTTCTAATAATTCATTGATTTTTGGGATTTTTTCTAAGGAGTTTTTAATATTTAACAAATCTCGTGCGTTAGTTCTCTTGGAGTAATTCACTCGATTAATGAATCTCTCGAGATCACCAACGATTTTTAATTCCTCTCTTAAATCTGACCTAAGAAAAATATCATCTTTAAATTTTTGTACTATATTAAGACGTTCATTGATGTCTTTAATACTTATTAATGGCTGTAAAATGAACTTTTTTAATAAGCGTGCCCCCATTGGTGTATGAGTGTTATTGAAAATGGAATAGAGAGTTACATCTTTTCCCTTTTCCCACAAAGATGTAATTAATTCAAGATTTTTTTGAGTTATATAATCTAAATGTAAAATATTCTCTTCTTTTAGCAGATTTATTTTAAAAATGTTGGGAATGATATCCCTTTGAGTTTCCTTTATAAAAGCCAATAATCCCCCTGCGGCTTGAACTGCCATTTCTGAATCTTCTAAGTCAAAACTTTTTAAGTTAGAAAGTTTAAAATGGCGTGTAATTAAACTATAGGCCTCCTCATAATTAAACACATAATCGTTATAATTCTTTATAATTGCCTCTGTTAAATCTGTTATAAGCAGGAATAATTTTTCATCCCTCCTGATTTCTGAAGGGACGATTAATTCTACAGGATCATATTGAGAAAATAAACTAAGTAATTTTTCTAAAGGATCTTCTTCTTTTGAAGAAAATTCAGTAGCAACAAATTCACCGGTAGATAAGTCAGCCAACGCAATGCCATATCCTTTTTTCTCCTTAACCATCGCGGCTAGATAATTATTTTCATGAGGGCGTAGCATATCATATTCAGTTATTGTCCCCGGAGATAATATTCTTACTACTCCACGTTTAACAATACGCCCTTTTACTGTGGATGGATCCTCAAGTTGATCAACTATAACAACCGTCTGGCCCATATTTACTAAATTATTTAAATAATGTCCTGCATGATGAGGTATTCCTGCTAAAGGATAATTATCACCACCTATTTTCCTTTTTGTTAACGTTATCCCTAATAAATTAGAGACCCGTTCAGCATCATCATAAAAGAACTCATAAAAATCACCCATACGATAGGCTAGTATATATTCAGGATATTGCTTTTTTACTGATGCCCAGTGTTTCATCATCGGAGTTAAATTCTTTATATCAATATCTTCAAAAGGCATTTTAAAAATAATCTTCCTTATAGTGTCAATAATTTATAACTATGATTTTTTATAATTCTATTTGTTAATTTTTTAATATCAATAATAAAGAAATAAATTAGATATTTTATTATTAAGAGACCAATAAATCATAGAAAATTTATAGTATAGGATTAGTTTTATTGTTTCTTTGAGTATTCTTAGATAAAATCACTAGATAACATATTGCCTTTTCTTCATAGGTTAAATTTTAATATATTTTAAATTTCATTTTGAGTTTAGATAAATATGAGCGATCAAGAAAATCTTTTATATGAAGTTAAAGGTCGTATCGCCACAATAACGATAAATCGACCAGATAAGGCACATGCGTTCACTATTGAAATGCTAATGACACTACATGAAATGCTCAGTAAAGCAGACGAAGACGAGAAGGTGAAATGCATAATTATTAAGAGTACTGGAGAGAGATTCTTTTCTGCCGGATATGACCTAAAGCAAATTCAAGGAGATCCCGAGAATGTAAAGAAAGTAACAGTTTGGGGTAGAAAAGTTACCGAGAAGATTATGTTAATGAAAAAAACAGTCATTACCCAAGTTCAAGGTATTGCCGTAGGTTTCGGGGTATTAATGATAGTAGCATCAGATTTAAGGATCTTTGCCGACAGACCGAAAGAGGAGCTATATATTAGATTGCCGGAGCTTGTTATTTCAGCATTTCCTCAAACTGGTGCAACACTCATGCCTCTTTTAGCTTTTGGTTTTAGTAATGCTAAGAAATTTCTTTTTACTGGTGATAATGTTGGTTTAGAGGAGTTAAAAAATATAAACTTCCCAACAAGAGTCTTTCCGTTAGATACACTTGACTCCGAAACACGTTCTTTTGCTAAACAACTTTGTAAGATTCAAACACCATTCTTATTTTTTACGAAAGTAATGCTCACTATGATGAATAAAGCATATATTAAATCATGTATGGATTTAGAAGATGAGTGCGGAAAAATTGCTTATGGTGAAAAAAAATCTATGAAGGAACTGGAAGTTATCATTCAAGATTTATATAAGAGATACCCCTAATAATAAAAATATAAAAGTATAAATCAAAATAATTATAAAAACAAAATTGACCATTTTGAGTTGATAAATTTGATAATTGATGTTCATTGTCATATTTGGGATAAAGATTTAGCCTCTGACGATCTACTTGATATAATTTATGAAATTTGTAAGCAATATAATTTTGATCCAAATCAGTTAATAGATGGGAGTGCCGAAAGATTAATTAAGGAAATGGACGAAGCGGGAATTGATAAAACGGTAATACTTGGCTTAGACTATGAGTATCTCTTCAGAGGAAAAATTAGTTATAAAGGATACAACGATTATGTAGCCAATCTACTTAAAGAATATCCTGATAGATTGATAGGTTTTGCTGGCATAGATCCTAGGAGAGGTAAAGAAGCTATAGTAGAACTTGAAAGGTGTGTATTAGATTTAGGATTCAAAGGAGTTAAGCTCTGGCCTTTAACGGGCTTTTATCCTGATGATCTCAAGTTTTATCCGTTTTACGAGCGTGTAGAGGAGTTAGGAGCGATTATTTTGTGTCATACGGGTGAAGGCCCTGCAAAAACCTATTTGAAGTATTGCAAACCTATGTATGTTGATACAGTTGCTGTAGATTTTCCGAAAATTAAGATATACATGGCACATATAGGCAGGCCCTGGACGGGAGAAGCTATTAGCGTAGCGACAAAAAACCCTAACGTATATATCGATATTTCAGCCTGGGAGCCCGTATTCAAAATCGCGCCATTTGCTTTTTTCCAAACGCTTATAGAAGCTAAATTAACTTGTGGGATTGATAAAATTCTTTTTGGCACGGATTGGCCATTATTTACCCCTATGGTGTCCCTAAAAGAATATGTTCAAGGTATTAAAGAAATGAAATTACCCCCTCCTATGAAATTAATGGGATTACCCGAATTTACAGAAGAAGAAAAAAATAAAATTCTTGGAGAAAACGCAAAAAAATTGCTTGGCTTATAATATAAATTTAATTTTAATTTTTTTTTATAAATGCTTCTCTAACCAAATGAACATATCCTGATAAACTTGAGCTCGACCTCTTTCATTCCATAGCTCATGGAGAAATCCATCATATTCTTTGTATGTTTTATCTTCATTTTTGACTTTATTATAAAATTCTTTAGCCTTGACTATATCTACTATCTTATCATTACCAGCTTGCATGATTAATACGGGACATAAAAGTTTTGCAGCATTCTTCATAGCCCATTTCATTGAGTTATTCATCTCTACTGCTGATTTAACTGAAATCACCTCGGTTTTTTGTTTATCAGCAATATGTTCTCGCAAGATTTTTAAATCGCCGGTTAAGTGATTTTGGTCAATATCCCATTCTATTGTTTTAGTTGGTGCAAATTTTGAAAGGGATCCAGAGAATTTTTTTGATAAATTTTTTCCTACAGATGATTTTTTTAACAAGCCTAACTCAGGAGAGGATACGAGGACTCCTGATAAGGCAGGACGATGAATAGCATAAATTAAACTGATTAATCCGCCAAAAGAGTGCCCCATTACAAATATTCTTTTATTTCCTGCGTTTTCTTTAATAATATCTAAAAAGAGAACAATATCCTTTTGAATATGGTCCATATCATCCATATGCCCTGGGTACTCCCCCGCATTTCTCCTATGTCCCCTTAAATCAAAAGCATAGATGGCATACCCTTTTTCCGTTAAATATTGAGCAGGATATTTCATTCTATCAGAATGCGTGCCCCAATCGTGCATTGCAACTATACATGCTCTAATATCTCCTTCGGGTAGCCAACTTTGATAAAAGAGTTTTCTATTTTCACGTCCTTCAAAATATCCTGTTTCATGTTTCATTAACATCATTTTTTACAACTTAATTTATAAGCACAATACACGCTTTATGATTAATAAATAATATCATTGCCTTTATTATCATTATTATTTTTTTTTAAGAAAAAGGTTCATTAGGGAAAATTTTTAATTTTTAATTGTATTTCATATTAAAACATAGGTTTTCATTTTTTTGTTTACTAAACTAGGTTCTTCTCAATGACAGAAAATAATAATGACTGGGAAACTATTAGTATTGTGATTATTGGTCGTGGAGGGATGGGAGCTGTTACTGCCTGTGAAATAATCGCAGAAGCAGCATATTTAAGTGGTAATTTTGTGGATGTTCAAGCCTATCCCACCTTTGGAACAGAAAGAAGAGGCACTCCAGTGCAAGCTTTTGCCAAACTCTCAAGAAAAGAAAAAATATGGGATCGTGCAGCTATTGAACACCCTAATATCATCATTGTTTTAGATGAAACTGTTCTAAATCAAGTTATTGCGAGTTCATTAGAAAAGAATGGAATTTTTATTATAAATTCTGATAAAGAGCCTAAATTTTTTGCAGAAAAATTTAGTCTGCCTAAGAATATAAAAATTATAGTTGCTGATATAAATAAATTGGCTTTAGAAAGAGGATTAATCATTGATGGTGCTCCCATGGTTAATACTCCTATATTAGGTCTACTTACTCGATCCTTAAGCGAACTTAACTTAGATAATATAAATAAAGTCGTTCAAAAAAGGATGAATGATGAAATGGCAAAACTTAACATCGAATTAATCCAAGAAGGGTTCAATTTAGCAAAAACTTTATAATTTTACTTTATTATAATTCTTTCTTATACGAATTGAAACCAGAATAGCAATTACCTTATATTTATCTCAAAAATCAAAGTAACTCAAAAATTTTCATGTGAATGACTATTCTGAAAAAAGTTTTCTTTTTTTTACAAAGGCTCTTATTATTTTAAATAGGAAGAATTTTATTCTTTAATTTATTAATACTTTTAATATTCGAATAGTCTAATTTAGTTGATACTATGACTGATTCAAAAAAAGATTATCAAAAGATATTGGCTTCGGTTCAGAAACCAGTAAAAGGCGAGGCTGGAAAAACTGGGACATGGAGCAATTTAAAACCTATAATTGATCTTGAGAAATGTATCCCTGCGAAATCTGGAAAAGCCGCTTGCTTTAGTTGTTGGCTTTATTGTCCAGAGGCAGTTGTAACACGAACGATTCCTCCAGAAATAGATTTTGATTACTGCAAGGGGTGTGGAATTTGTATGGAAGAGTGTCCTGTAAATGCTATAACGATGGAAGAGGTGAAAACATAATGACCCAAACTGAAATAGCAAATAAAGAGAAAAACATAAAAATCTTAACCGGAAATTACGCAGCGGCTCACGCTTATATGCAAGCTAGAGTAGGTGTCATTTCTGCTTATCCGATAACTCCCCAAAGCCCCGTTGTCGAAAAAATTTCAGAATTCATTCGTGATGGGAAATTAAAAGCAAAATTTTTGTTAGTCGAATCCGAACATTCTGCAGCTGCGGCATGCTGTGCTGCTTCAGCTACTGGGTCAAGAGTAGGTACAGCGACTTCTGCTCATGGTTTAATGCTAATGTACGAGCTTTTACCATGGGCAGCGGGAACAAGATTACCCATAATAATAAACTTAGCTACTAGAGCCTGTGGCGCTCCATGGAGTATCTGGGACGATCATTCAGACTTCATAGCGGCGAGGGATGTTGGTTGGATACAGTTTATGTGCGAAGATAATCAAGAGATATATGATACTAATTTCCAAGCTTTTAAAATAGCCGAAGATCCAAGGGTTTATGTACCAACAATCGTCGCGTATGACGGCTATTTATTATCCCATACATTAATGCCCGTACAATTGGAAAATCAAAAAGATATTGATGCGTTCTTACCCCCATTAAATCATCATATTAATCTCTCAGATATATCTCAAATAAAGGGAGTAGGACCAGTAACAACTCCAAATATTATAAAAAGAGAAGAAGGCACTGCTCCTGGCTATTTTGAATTTAGATATGCTTTACAAAAGGCATTAGAAAATTCTATTGATATAATAAAGGAAGTACATGACGAGTATGCTGAAAAATTTGGCAGATCCTACGGGAACGGATTATTTAAAACATACGAAACAGAGGATGCAGACACCATTATTTTTGCTATGGGCTCCGTTTCGGCACAAACGAGAACAGTAATAGAAAAGCTTCGGGCTGAAGGGTTAAAAATAGGCTTAGTTACATTAAAATTATTTAGACCGTTTCCTGTGAAGTATCTAAGGGAATTTTTTAAAGGTAAAAAGAATATCGTAGTTTTTGACAGAGCTATTGGATATGGCTATGAAGGAGTACTCTGTTATGAATTGAAAGCAGCACTATATGGTTTACAAGATCCTCCTTTTATTAAGGGCTTTATCGTAGGCTTAGGTGGAAGAGATGTCAAGGGTGAACATATTATAGAAGGAGTTCATAGAGCTTTAGAATTGGCTAAAAAAGGAGAAATCACTTCTGAAACAGAATTTTTAGGTTTGAAATTAGATGAATTAGATTTTTTAGATTAAAAGAGGTGTAAAAAATGGTAAATGTTATGGATGTTCGAGAAGAGGAATTTATATATCCCGGAACGAGAATGTGCTCAGGATGTGCAATGGCGTTAATATATCGAATAGCTCTCAAAGCTCTTGGTCCAAAGACAATAATAACTGTACCTGCTTCCTGTCTAACTGTTCTTCATGGAATGCAAGGTTTTTGCACCACTAAAGTCTCTGTACTTCATACGCCTTTTGCGACCACAGGTGCTTCAGCCTCGGGTATAGTTGCTTCTTTAGAAGAAAAAGGATTGGCAGATGAAATTTGCGTTGTAGCATTTGCAGGTGATGGTGGTACTGCTGATATTGGTATACAAGCACTTAGCGGAGCTGTTGAGAGAGGTACTAACTTTATTTATGCTTGCTATGATAACGAGGCTTATATGAATACAGGAGTTCAAAGGAGTGGTTCTACACCTCTAGGAGCTTTTACAGCAACAACTCCAGGTGGAAAGATCAGACCTAAAAAAAATATGCCCAAGATATTAGAAGCTCATGGAATCCCCTACGTCGCAACTGCCAATGGCTCTTATCCTCTTGATTTATATGAGAAATTTCAAAAAGCACGAGAGATTAAAGGATCAAAATATATCCACATCCTCTCTGCGTGTCCCCCAGGATGGGGGTATGATCCGAAAGATACTATTAAACTAGGAAAATTAGCAAATGATACAGGATTTTGGCCCCTATATGAAGTAATCAATGGAAAGTTAATCGTATCAAAGGATAGTAAAAAATACTTAGATCCTTCTAAGAGAAAGCCTATAGAAGATTATTTTAAAGCTCAAAAAAGATTTAACAACATCTCTCAAGACGATATTGAAGTGTACAGGAGATATATTGATGATCTGTGGAACGATTTTAAGAGGAGAATAGAATCACAATAAATTATTGCGATTTTATTTCAATAGATATATTTTCCTATATTTTTTTTTATGTGATAGCTCAAACTGACATTAATTGGTTCTTTATTACAATTCTATTAGCCGAATTGATTTATCTAATTCCAAATACCTATAAATTAATCAGTTTTGCTATACAATATCGTGAATATCTTTTTTAACTTTAATTTTTTACCTAATTTATTGTTTTAAGTTAAAATCATAGAAGATTTTCAG
>CAZRKO010000011.1:1889-15189 GCA_964600445.1 uncultured archaeon | reverse complement strand
ATACCTTCGCGAACTGCCTGAGTGACTATGCAGTAATCCTCAAAGAATTTTTTACATTGGTCTGCGCGCTTCCTCACATCAGGATCATCAATTATCGGAGTTATATTCACACTTATTTTTTTTACCCTCCAGAATCCCTTCTCATTCTTCGCGATGGTTATTTCAGCTTCGGCATCTAAATCATCTACGTTAAAATTTCTTTTTTTTAGACAGAATATGAAACTTGCGCTTAGGCAGCCTATAACTGCCAATCCCAACATCCTTGAGGGATTTGGCCCTAACATATCCACCTCTTCAGGATGCTCTTCATCGATATAGCAATCTTTTACTTTCATTTCGCCAAGATCGCATTTAAATAACATCCCCTGGTCTAATGTTAAACCTACTTTAGTTTTCATTTCCTCTGACATTTACTTCTCACTTTTTAATTTAATTTAGTCTGTTAAAACAAGATTTATGTTATTTACCTATAAAATAGATTTTTTAATCTTATTATTATAAAAAATAGTTCTTATTTAGCAAATTCAAAATCAATTTCTATTGGCATTTTAACTGATTTTTTATTACAACTAAATTCATAGAATTTCAAACATTTCTTTATATTTTTTAACAGTGGCTTATCAGCTTTATTTGGATTAACTTTTATAGTGATTGATTTAACGTGTAATAAGTCATTTTCGTCTTTTATTATAATAAAATCAGCTTCAATGCAAATTTCCTCCATTTTTAACTCTTTTTGTTTTATGCATAATGCCAAACCTGCTTCTAAACAAGTTAAAACCGATTTGGAAAAAAGTCTTGAACGGTCTTTAGCAATTAAATCTGATTCCTCCTCATAAAATTGTTCAGTGATGCATTCTCTTAATTTCTTACCATTTAGTTCGCATGTGAACTTAAATCCAGGATCATACAATTTGGAATCGACTGACACCTTTATATTTTCATACATTTTATTTAGACTATTAAATCGATCAGCCATTATCGATCCCACTTTCTTCCTTTTCTAATCTTAATTGATATATTATAGTCGTATTACTTAAAACTTGTATATATAAAACATAAGTGAAGAAGTTGACGACAAAATCCTTAATTTTTTTATTCATCAAATTCTTTCAATATTAATAATGAGATTTGACTATTATATACATAGAAATTAATTTAATAATCATTTTGCTTCGATCTTTTTAAAATGATAATGTCGAGATAAGTGAAAATATAATCCTAAAAAATATATAAGAGAAATTAGAATATATTCAAAAGCAAGGACAATTATAAAAACCATCATTAGAATGAAGAGTAATGCCTCAATGATCAAGGCAATCTTATTATTATAGTATTTAAAATCAAAAAAGCTTGCACCATTTTTGTACTGAGTTAAAATTTTTGACAAATTTTCCTCTTCTTCCTTTGACATGAATAATCTTGGGCCATAAGCCTTTTTAGAAAAATAAAATAAATTTGTACCCCAATCAAACATATCTACAACCACATGCATGAAGTAGGCAAAACCGCTAATTATCAATGCTGGCCAACCGAAAATTAGACCTAAAACAATAATTATTACACTTGGTATAATACTATGTGTAATTAAATTTCGATGGTTATGATCCTTGGCATATCTGGAGAAAAATACATCAAAATCACTTAAAAACGCAGAAAACACAATTCCTGCGAATTCAAAAAAACAAAAATCAAAAAAATAGTTAAAAATAGAAGCAATAATAACTCCAATGGCGAAATGACTATTTATATGTATAAATATCCCCTATTCTATTTGATATATTTTTTTGTTGAAATTCTACTTTTAACTTGCTTTTTTTGTTGAAATCCATCGGGTCCCGTTGCCTCCACGTTAAAGGAAGCTGCTGAAGACGCAAACCAGGCGGCTTTTTCAATCGAATTCCATGTCTTATCGGAAAATATAAACTCATATAAAAAGATAGCAAAATATACATCACCAGCTCCAGTTTCATCAATAACTCCACTGGATTGAAATGCGGGTATTTTTAGAATTTTCTCTCCTTTCTTTAAAATTAAAGACCCCACCTCCCCTAAAGTCATAATAAATATTCCTTTAAAATCAAAATAATCAAAATGATTCATAGCTTTGTATATATCATTTTCGCCAGAAAGAATTTTCATCTCTTCCTCTGATCCTTTTAAAATCAACTTATCGCCGATTAAATTTATAATTCTCTCCATGTTGGCTATAATAGCCTCATCCCTTTCGATGGACACATGACCATTTTCGATTTTTCTTATGAACCCTTGAAGATCAATTCCGACGTATACATCTGGAAAGTTTTTTAGCATTTTATCTATATAATCAAAAGAAATTTCATTACATAATGGAGCGAGAACAATTACATCAGGAGGATTATTAAGGTATTCATTAGGGATATCTTCAAATTCAAGATCAGGACTTCTCGATCTAAGAGTTAAAGATCTTGAATGATTAAAATAATCTAATACAAAATTTGTATTATTAGTATTTGTCCATTTAATACCATTTAAATCAATATTATTTTTTTGTACGATATCTAATAAAGATCTATCAAAATTCAAACTTCCTAAATTAGATATAATACTAATTTTAACATCTTTGGTATAAGTTCTCAATGACAATGAACCAAATGAAACGCTTCCGCCTAACGTTGGCTTATGTTCTTTTTTAAATCTTATAATTGTATCAATGGCAAAATGACCAACAAAAAAGATTGATAGCGGGTTTTTTTTACTGCTTCTCATTCAATTTTAAGTAATTTTTTAACCATTTTATTTTTTTTTAAAAATATGATTTTAAAAAATATAATATCACTTCTTACAAAAAAGTGATAAATATGAGGATAATTATCTAAATTTTTTGAGATAAAAAAATTGGGAGAGTCTATTTTTTTTTAGAGTTTTAGATATTTTAAAAGTAGTATTAGCCCTTACTTTTTAAATCTTCAATAGTCTTATCTTTTTCATTTAACGCGGTCTTCATTTTATTTATCTTTGCTTGTAAATCTTCGACTAAATTAGACATAGGACCGCTTTGAGCTACAGGTAGAATAATTTGAGATGTTTTTAACTCATTTATGAGAATCGCTTTTTCGTTTAATTGGTTTTGGAGCTCTTTTATCTTATTTTCAGAATCAAGCGATAAACTAACTTCCAATGTTTGCTCTTCCATTGTTTTTTCAAAATTTATAATTCTTGCTTTAAGTGAAATATTCTCATTTCTGAGATCATTGATTTCTTCAAAATCAGTCGAAACTCCTCCTGCTTCCAAAGTTTTTTTAAGTTCTTTGTTTTCAACTTTAAGTGAATCCAAAATTTTCTTATATCTATTTAAATCAGATTGAAGATCTTGACATAATATTTCTAAGGTACTTACCGATGTCGGAGCAGGTTCTGGTTTTTTTGCTGTAGTCGTCGCTTCTACAACGGGCACAACATAATCTACAGCCCATGCAGATTGCTGTTCAGTTATCTTTTTATTTAAATTTGCATTTTCTTCAGCTAATTCTGCAATATGTTGTTCAAGATTTCTGATTCTCTCTTCTAACTCATATATATATATATCCTTTTTTGCTAATTCAGGCGAGATTTCCTGAGGTTGTGCAATGATTTCCCCTTTTGATTTATACATGTTAAGGTCTTGTGTAAATCCCTCAATTTGGGCTTCAAGGGTTTTTATTTGATTCTCATAGTTCGAAATTTGAACTCTTCTTTTTGATAATTCAGAAGAAAGATCTTCAACCAGGGCTTGAGATATTGCAGAATCTGTTTGAGGAATACCCTTTTTCTTAGCTTCTAGTTCTTTTGAAACCGTTTCTGCAATAGTTTTTAATCCAGAAATTTCTTTTTCTTTCTGTTGGAATTCCTCGTTTTTTCCGAGCAATAAATTCTGTAGATCCGAGTTTTGATTTTTCAAATCGATTATATCTTCACCCAATTTCTCCATAGCTATCCTACCATCTTCTTTTAAGCGCTCCTTTTCATCTAATGCTTTCCGAAGAACCTCTTCGGAAGAATGTATTAAATTAATGCTTTTGTTTAGTTGTTCCTTTAACTGTTCATTTTCTTTTTGTAATATTTCAAGTTTATCAAGCGCATCACCGATAACAGATGGGCTTTTCATATTAGTTTTCATTTTCTTCAACATTCCAACAAAATCTTCATCTTTCCTTTCTTCTGACATCTTATAACCTTATTTTAATTTATATTAAATTGCATTATTTAAATTATTTAATGATAATACCCGAAAAATACCCAACACAATAGTCAAATGAACCTGTTTTTTCACTACTCGTGTAGTATTTTAATAGCTTACCCTTGCTTGCATTTAATTTTTTACCTATTAAGATCAAAGTAGTAATTGTCTGTGGACCACAAACCGAGGTTCTTAAAGCAGCATCGAGGGTCTCATTAGGATTTAATCTTTCAAATCCATTTATTACTGTTTGATCTATTTCCTTGAATTTTTTTAACTGCTCCTCACTATGAACATACTCGTGCGACATATCTGATGAGGCTACTATAACAACATCTTTATCTGTAGATTTCACAGCATTTGCTATATCGCCAGAAATTTCATCCATTATATTAAAATTAGTTCTTGGAGTAATTTTAATAGGAACTATTTTCAAATCCTTCTCCTGAGCACAATATTTAATGAAAGGTAGTTGAATTTCAATATTATGCTCACCAATTAAAAATGCAGAACTATCACTTTTGATTTTACTGCTATTATCTAAGATCTTTTTAGATAACTCATTATCTATCTTCAAATTTCCTAAAGGAGTTTCCCATTCTCCATCTTCAAATAAAGCTATTTTTCTATACCCCCTGTGGTCGGTACCTAATATGATAACTGTGTCAGGTATTTTTTCTTTAAATAGATTAAAAAAGGTAAAAGCCGCACAGGGTCCAGAATATTCGTGACCTGCGTGAGGTGATACACCTCCGATAATAGTTCTAGATTTTAGGTTTAGAGTTTCAGGCTTTTCACCAGGTCCAAAATTTTTATCGGTAAAATATCTTTCGAGCGCTTCAATTAATCCCTTTCGATTACCTTTATACCAACTTCCTTTGAAATCTGCTTTTCTAAATACCATTTTTATATTTCGAAATTTATTGATTTTAACATTAAAATTATTAATCATTTTGAAATATAAATAATTTTATTCCATTTTTAAGAATTTGAAAGGTTTAATAAATTATTCTAAATAATTCTATATTGATGAGTAAGGAGATGGATGATCAAATCTCACTTGAAGATAAAATCTCACTTGAAGATATTACCGAGGAAGATATACCCGAGAGAATTCCAGCGAAATTTATTAATTCACGGGTTATTATTTTTAATCCCCTTTACGCGTCTTTTCTATATGTGAAAAAAGGGTTTTATGGCTCTCCACTAGGTATTAATAAGCCTAGATTGGAATACTTCTCTAAGCCTTCAGAATTATCTCTTATAGAAGCTTATTATTTACTTGAAAAGGATGAGATAACGATTCTTGATGTAAAGTCAAATCAATTATTAAGTCCTGAAGAACTTTATGAATTTGCAAAAAACAGCCATCATAAATTCGAAGAAAAATATGTTATTTATAAGGATTTGAGAGAAAAGGGATACATCCCAAGACCAGGACTTAAATTTGGAGCAGATTTTGTGGTTTATAAAAAAGGTCCTGGGCTAGAACATTCTTCTTTAATAGTGCACGTTCTCCCGCAAGATTCAGAAATTACAGCCATCGACATGGTCAGAGCGGGAAGATTGGCCACATCTGTTAGAAAGAAATTTGTGATCGCAAATCCTTTGACAAAAAGTTATTATTTCTTTGAGTGGTTTAAGCCTTAAAAAATCCATAAAATATTTCTTACTATACATTATTCAATTACTACTTCTCCACATATAGGACATTTTTTAACAAAACTAGCTAATATCATTCCACAATTACTACATTTACGAATTGCTGGTTTTTTATATTTAAAATTTAGATTTACTGAGGGAACTCTTTTTTTAGATAATAGAGCACTATCTCTTAATTTCTTCCGATGCATTATGTCTTCTTTCAAAGCTTTCCTTTTTTTAGGGAAAATCTTTGAATAAAGAGATTTTTTCCTTTCTCGTAAAAAAGGGTCAACTGCAAGTAAGAAAGGAAATAAAACGATTAAAATGATAATTATAGGTAACGCTCCATAGGTGATAAATAAGTAATAAAGAGATATTAGAATGAGAATAACGATAATTAGAAGAAATAATTCGACAATCACCTGTTTCTTAGTTATCTCTTTTTTATTATTCTTACGTCTATTTGCCATTTTTTTAAATTGATAATTTTAAATTTTCAATTCGAAGTTAAAAATACTTCTTAGAAATATAACTTACCGCCTTATCAATATCTTTAGCTTTCTTATCGAATTCTTTTTCGACCTCTTCAGTTATAATATCTTTCACCTTTTCGACTTCAAACGTAATTATTGAATATTCACTATCCAAATAGAACGGGAAAAATTCTGTTCCGGCGCCTTGATAAAATTTAAAGAAGAATTCATAAAAATGCAGTCTTATATCATTCAGAAACACAAGGAGCCCTTCTAACAAAATTACTATTAAATTTCCAAAAATCAATCCAATCACGATTATAATATGGATAAGAATGAAAGAAATTACACTAAATAAGTCGTTATAATTTACTGTCGGTACTTGGATTAAGCCGATGATTTCCTGGATTGCTATCATTAATGCTATGTGTGCTAGCGCCAAAGCCAATAATCTAATATAGGAGGCAACATTACTCATTACGGATAATACAGTCTCAAAAACTTCAATAGAACCTTCTCCTAACAATTCCCCATAAGACTCCTCTTTAAGATATGACATTCTTAAAAATCTACCCAATGGTTTCGAAAATATTAACAATAATCCTGGTATCAACGGAAATATAATGGGATAAGGATAAATAAACCAAGAGTTAATATTTAACCCAAATACAAGGATTAAATAGGCACCTCCATCTAGTAATGCCATTTTACATAATGAATCTGAGATACCTAGATATTTTCGTTTTTGTTTACAATAATTTAAGAATTGTATAAACCAACCTAAATTTATATGGCAGATTCCAACTATTATCGCAAAAATAAACACTGTCATGATATTATCTAATGGATTGTGAAGTGTGAAGCCAAATATCGTAACTGGTTCAAGCTCAATTCCTAATATCGGAATCATATGCATACCAAAAAATGCACCGTATAGAAATCCTCCGAAAACAGCGCCCCAACCGCAATAAAAAATAATCCAACAAAAATTACGAAAGTCCCTGCTCTTTTTTCTAAATTTAATCGTCCCTAATAAGCCTGCTATAATTAAGCATAAACCATGACCGATATCTCCGAACATCAGTCCAAACAGTAGAGGAAAAGTAATTGCCAAGAATGGAGTAGGATCAACCTCAGAATATGAAGGAGTGCCATACATTCTTGTCAGGGTTTCAAAAGGTCTAAACAAAAAGAAATTATGCATAATGGTTGGTGTTTCACTTCTAATATCTTCTTCTTCATCAGCTTTATCTGATGTATACTTTTCATTTTCTTCAAATTTATTTTGCTTTCTTTGTTCAACCGAATACTCTTTAAAGGATTTTCCCTGAAAATCGTTAAATTTACCAAGAGATTTGCCTTTCTCGATATCAATTGAATCAATAATTATATTTTTCTTGAATTTTTCTTGTAAAATTTGAGAAATCTCTTGTTTTTTAGAAATTGGAGTAAAGACCATGAGAGATATTTGCCCTTTTGGCAACTCTTCGAATTGTTCTTCTGCCCATTGATATTCTTCAATATTTTGAACAACTTCGCTAATAGCTGCGAATTTTAAGAGATTATCGTCCCTGAGTCTCTGAAATTCTTTTTGGTATTTGAATAATGTATTTTCGATTAAATCGAGTTCTTTATTAATTCTTTCAAAATTAATACCCTCTGAGGTTAAATATTTCTTTAATATTGGAACATCTTCTGCATGAATTATGCTAATTCTTTCTTTTAAATCTTCTTCCTTAACTTTTGGATAAATAACATAAAACGCAATTCTCTCTTCTGAAAATTGATAAGTCTGATAAACATTTGGAAATTGAGGTTGTTCAAATAGGTTTCTTAAATTTGGTAAATTTTTAGAAAAAGTTGTATAAACCTTAAATTTCAAATGGTTGAAATTTGTTATATAATCTCTCGTTAAATTTAATCCTTCTAAAAAAGCATAAGTTTTTTTTATAATATTTATGTTCTCTAACTCTATTTTAGCCTTTGTAATATAACTCTCCAATTCAATAACGCGGTTATAAAAGAAATTAATTTCTTCTAAAGTATTATTTAATAATTCCTGTAAATCCTTTACTACAAATTCTAACCGTTCATTATTTTTTACTCTCATTTCCTGAAATTCAGAGGTACTAATACCCAGCTTCTTAAATAAGGAGTTCACATTATCTCTTAATACCTTTATTTTATCCGAGTATAGCTGCTTATCCAAGAATTCTTTTAAATGGGCTCCGGATTTTGACTTAATATGCACGGCATTAATTTGCGAAAGTTGATATAGAAGAGAATCTTTATAAGTACTGTTCAATACCATCCGAATTAAACTCATTTGACTACTTTCTTTCAAAATTAATCTCAACCTCTAAATAAAACTCTGTTTTTTTACGATCAAATCTTTTGTTTTTTTTAATCTCACATAATTCTCTCTGTCAGTTTCTTCTAATATTTCTTTAATTTTCTTAATTTCTAATTCTTGCCCTGGAATTATTACATTCCTCAGAGCATTTATACGTCTGTTGATTTTTTTAAAATTTTGCGAATAATTTAACATTAACCCTTCTTTTTCTGCCATGAAGATTAGATTTTCGAAAAAATCCTGCAACATGACGATTAATTCATCTAAGTAGTGACTGGTATTTTCAAATGAATATGCTGGCATCTTCTCTTTTCTTATTAATTCGTATTCTATTTTAGGAACAAAATTTCCATATTCTTTTATATACCGTACTGTTATTATGGGTTCATATTGGATTTTACTTACATTGCTGATTAAAATAAAAGCTCTTTTTCCCATTTCTTTATAATTTTGATTCAATTTAATTAGTACTTTCCGAAAATCTTCTAAAAATTTTTTTCTATGGGAAAAATAATCATCCCAATGACTTCTCATTTGCGATATTAACTGTTTCCGTCTATACTCCAAAAAATCTTCCCCTTTTAGGGCAAAACTTAATTTTTTCTGCAAATTGATTAAATTTGTTTTTGTCGGCCTTATTTCTCTAAAACTGATTTTTCGCTCACAACCTTTCCATATAATATTTGTCAATATATTCTTGATGGATTCTGAACAATTGTGTTTTATCTAAATTAGATAAAACATTCCAACCTATCTTAAAAGTTTCAGGAAAATTACGTTTTTCATTAATTTGTTGATTTATAAAATTTTGTTCAAATTCTACTCCAAAATTTAAGAGAGCTTTTTGTTCTAAATTAAGAGCATCTTCACCTATGATTGAAATTAAATCTCTCACTTCAAGGGAGCTAGAATAAGAAGCCAATAGCTGAGAACTCATATCGGCGTGGTCTTCCCTAGTTGTATCCTGACCGATTGCATCTTTCATTAATCTTGATATCGAAGCCAATACTTCTAAAGGTGGGTATATACCTTGTTTGTGAATACTACGGCTAAGAACTAATTGTCCTTCCGTTATATATCCGGTAGTATCTGGAATTGGATGGGAAATATCATCATTTGGCATTGTAAGGATCGGTATTTGAGTGATAGTACCCCTTTTTCCTTTTATTTTGCCAGTTCTCTCGTATAAAGAAGCAAAATCGGAATACAAATACCCCGGATACCCCTTACGGCTGGGTATTTCTTCTTTAGCCGAACTTAGCTCTCTTAGTGCTTCAGCGTAATTAGTCATATCCGTTAAGAGGACTAATACATGCATATCTTTTTCAAATGCAAAATATTCGGCTGTTGTTAATGCGACCCTTGGAATAAGTAACCGTTCCATTATGGGATCATCTGCTAAATTTATAAAAGAAATAATGTTTTGGATGTTTCCGCTCTCCCAGAATCGATTTAAAAAATATAATGCCTCATCTTGGACTATACCTATTCCACAAAAGACTATTAAAAAAGGTTCTTCTGTCATAACTTTTGCTTGGGATACAATTTGGGCTGCTAATTTATTATGGGGGAGACCTTGTCCGCTAAAAATTGGAAGTTTTTGTCCTCTTATTAAAGTAAAAAGCCCGTCTATCACTGAAACTCCCGTTTGAATAATATCCGAAGGATATTCCCTAGCGAAAGGATTAATAGGAGAACCGTTAATATCTATCTCAACACTAGCTAAAATATCAGTTTCCGATATCTTTTTTGTTTGAATATCAATCGGCTTCCCTAAAGAATTAAAAGTTTGTCCGAACATATCGTTCGATATTTTAACCTTAAAAGTGTCTTCTGTAAATATTATTTCTGAATTTTCTGAAGATAATCCGCTTGTATCTTCAAAAGTTTCGATAATGATTAGATCCTCACGAAGATTTACAACTTGACCCGTTCGAATTCTTCCATTATTAGTGCGAATATTTACTATTTCACCGTATCGTACATCATGCTCGTTTTTTAAAAATAATAGAGGTCCGATGATTTGGTCAATTTTTTTATAAATTATACTCATTTTTTAGAACCTCCAAGCATTAGCTTCAGTGATTCAATTTTAGTTATTAATTTTTTTTTTAGATCTGAAAGTGCATCAACATCATCATTTTTTACGGTATTTCTTATTCTTAATATATCTTGTACGATCCCTAAACCTTTAATATCATCAATGAGAGCTCCATGCTTTAAAAGGCTCTGACTTTCTGAATACAATAAGAGGATGAGTTTTATCATTCCCATTAGTTTTCCAACATCCGTATAGTTATCGATTTGATCAAAGGCATTTTGTATAAGAAATCCGTTTCTAATTAATTGGGCAATAAAAAGCATTAACTGCTGTTCTTCTGGTAGGTTTTCCTCCCCAATTAGCTGTGTAATATTTTTTAACTCATTTTCTTTAGAAAGGATCTTGTTCATTTCATTCCGGCATTCAAACCAATCTATATCGAGCTCTGGCCAATGAATATCTCTTTCAAACCACCAATCTGATATATATTCTGGGTAATTAGAATAAGAATTAAGCCAATTTATAGCGGGATAATGTTTTGAGTAAGCCAAACTAGCATCTAATGCCCAGAAAGCCTGAACGAAACGTTTAGTGCTTGCCGTAACTGGTTCACTAAAATCTCCTGCTGGGGGAGATACAGATCCAATAATCGTTAATGAGCCTAACCTCTCCTTCCCAGAAGCATCTGTCCCCAAAACAACGGTGTTGCCTGCCCTTTCATAAAAGCTCGAAAGTTTAGAAGGAAGGTAAGCAGGATATCCCTCCTCAGCTGGCATTTCCTCCAATAAACCGGATATCTCCCTCAATGATTCCGCCCATCTTGATGTGCTGTCGGCTAAAAGGGCAACGTCATACCCCATATCTCTATAATATTCTGCAATTGTAACGCCCGAAAAAATACTAGCTTCACGGGCAGAAACGGGCATGTTAGAGGTATTTGCAATCAATACTATACGTTCTAATAACGGGCGTCCGCTTCTTGGGTCTGTTATCTGTGCGAATTCTTTTAACACATCCGCAATTTCATTTCCTCTTTCTCCGCATCCAACAAAAACTATGATATCAGCATTACTCCATTTGGCTAGGCTTTGTTGGATGACAGTTTTACCGGTACCGAAGCCTCCCGGAACAGCAACAGTTCCACCTTTTGCTATAGGAAATAATAAATCTATCACCCGTAGTCCGGTAATTAATGGTTCTTTAGGAATACCTCTGGTCTTATAGGGTCTGGCTTGAGTAATAGGCCATTTTTGCATCATTGTATATGATTTTTCAACTCCGTTCTTCTCCAATCTAAAAATTTCATCAACAATCGTATAATCTCCCTCTTTGGCAATAAAAGTTAATGTGCCTGAAGATTCGGGAGGGACCATTATTCTATGCTCTATTAAGGAAGTTTCTTGAGTAATACCTATAACATCTCCATTCTTAATAATATCCTTCACTTTTCTTTTCGGAATAAAATGCCATTTCTTTGATCTTGACAGGGGGGGCAATTCATAACCCCTTTCTAGAAATCCACTCCTGTTGGATTCTTCAAATGCTAATTTCAAAGGTCTTTGAATCCCATCAAAAATATTTAATAATAATCCCGGTCCCAATTCCATAGATAGCGGTTCATTCAAATTAATTACAGGTTCGTACAATTTTATACTACTTGTATTCTCATAACATTGCACGACAATATGATCTGAGAAGATTTGAATAACTTCGCCTAATATGTTAAATTTAGCTACTTTTATTAAATCGTGAAGCCGTATGTTATGTTCCAACCCTTTAACTTCTAATAACGAGCCTTTTATGGCAGAAATAAAACCGTGTTCAGAGGCTTCATAGGAATTAGATTCGGTCATATTTTTTCAAATACTCCTCAATGCCTAATTTTGATTTTTCTATAAATTGTTCGAACTCGTTTTTGATTATCCCGATTTCCGACTCATCGACGAATTTTGAGAATTCTTTTTGAATAAGGGTTTCTTTTTTTTTAAAAATACTCTCGATGGTATAATCATAAAAGATATTCTCATCCTCGTGGATTATTTTAAACCCACCGATAAAATCCTCTTCGGATTTTTTTAAAACTATTTTATTTTTAAAATGAATTTTAAGAATATCTGGATTTTTGCTAAAATAATCATAATCTTTATGATTTAAAATTAAGATGATTTCAGCTAATTTATTAGTTATGTGGCTGATATTTTTAATAGAATTAAGTAAGAAATTTGAATACGTCTTGATACCTTTCTTCGAATAACTCTCTTTTATAATTTTTTTAATTTCTTCATAAAGCTCAGTTCTCAACTCTTTAATTAAATCATTTTTTAAATTTAGAACTCTTTCTCTTAACTCTGAAAGTGTTGAGGTTAATAATTTATTTAAAAATTGATTGAATGTTAAAATTAAATGCTTTCTAGTTTTTAATGAGCTTTCATTAGTTCTATCACTAAATCTTTTTCTAATCTCAGCCTTTTGAAATAAAATATTTTGGTTAAAATCTTTTATCTCTTCTTGTGCTTTATTAATTAAATAGATACCCAAATTTCCGAACTTTTCCTTTAGATTTTTTTCTTCCGAAATTGTAATACGCTCCC
>CAZRKO010000011.1:0-1789 GCA_964600445.1 uncultured archaeon | reverse complement strand
TCTAAATTTTCTTTTTTTGCTATTTCAATTAAATCACTATAAACCTTTTCAATATCTTTTACCCATTTAAAAATTTCCATTCTTCTCTCAAATTCTCGCTATTTTTTTTTATATTAGTTTATTATACTTCTCATGAATGATGTTTACAACATTGGGTATAATATCGAATTGAATTTCTTTTTCTTTTTTCATGAGAACTTCAATAATCCTTAGAATTGTTGAATAATCAATATCATCGATTACTGTTTTAAATTTTGTGAAAATATAATTTGTATATAACCCTTCAATAGACCAATGGAAATGTTCCTTTTTTACTCCGAGCTTATGATATAAGTCTTTAGTGCCCTCAAATTCGTTCAAATATTTCTCAATCATTGAAAAAAAGAGATTTACATCTTTTTGATTTAAGAGCTTTTTTATTTTTTCTTCATCTAAGAATAAATAATTATCAATCAAAAATTGTGATAATAAAATTTTGTCTATATTATTCAAAATTCCTCTATATATAGTATTTAGATTATAAATTTCAATCATGATATCAATGAACAGACCAATCAATTTAATTTCCTTTTTACTCAGAAATTTTTTTCTATCTTTTAATTTATTGTAATATAATTGGTCCAAAAAAGCTTCCAACACAAATATTTCATTATAATTTCTAAAATAAAGAAGTCCTTCCCTAATAGCCTTATTATACATGGTTCCTTGCATATAAACACGAATATCATCTAAGGATGGTTTGTCGAGTAAACCCTTTATAAAATCAATATTTTCTAAATATTCTTCTACTAAAAAATTGAGATTTTTCGATTTTTCTTCTTTACTCCATCCCATGATTGAGCCAAGAATAATCTGCTTAATATTCATTATTTCAAATCGTAATAAATAATCTTTTAAAAAAGTGCGCATATTTTGAGGAGAAAAACTCATTATTTTTCCAACAATTTTAACAAAAATACGATTAAGTTCCATTTCAATTTCCTCAATCGTATAATTCCGAATATTTAAATCAGGATAAAAAGGTTTAATGAATTCAATAAACTCCTCTATACTGCTCAAATCTCTTAATTCTCTTAATGTATCCTCATCCATAACTATATATTTTAAGAATTCAATCTTGATATACGTATATGTATAGCTTGGAACAATAACACTCATTAATAATTCACTACATTTCGGAATAAATTAAGATGTTTATATTAATTATGAAAGAAAAAACAAATAAATATATCCTATGCCGCTGGAATTCGTGTCCAAAGTAAAATGGCTACAATTAAGCCGTATACGGCTAGTGCCTCTGCAAGAGCAACAACTAGAAAAGCTTTAAAAAATGTTTCTTCCCGTTCTGATAAAGAAGAAATAGCCGCCGTTCCGACTGTTTTTATTGCCCATGCACTCGCTAAAACTGCAGAGCTAACAGATATAGCTGCGGAGAATGCTAATGCTACTGAAGTCATCGAATCAAAATTTTGAGAACTTCCTGTTGTCTGTGCTCTAGCTACAATAATTATACCATTTACACTTGAAAACACGATAATAATTAAAACTAATTGATATAATGCGATTAATGCCCAAAATTTGTGTTTAGAATTCATTTAATTCACTTATAATTTTAATTTATGTAATTCTTCCTTTTTTAATTGAGAAAAAGGTTTAGGTGCGTTAAAAATCTTTCTGATATAATAAAGATAATTCAAAAATAAAGTGAATTAATATTTAATAAAATAAAGAAATAAAAATACTATTGATAAAGTAAGACTCTAATCTCATCTGCAATGTCGTGCACTCT
>CAZRKO010000010.1:12995-16063 GCA_964600445.1 uncultured archaeon | reverse complement strand
CCTGAGGATGGGATATAATACCATAAACTCCAGGAGCCCCATAGAAAATCGAAACATAATCACTCATATAATCGAGTATGGCCAAGTCATGTTCAACAACTACAATTGTTTTACCCTTCTCTGTAAGAGATCTAATTAATTTTGCCATATTAATTCTTTCACTGACGTCTAGGTAAGAGCTAGGTTCATCGATAAGATAGACATCTCCATCTTTTAAATAAGCAGCTGCAATCGTTACTCGTTGTAGTTCTCCCCCAGATAACACAGAAATAGACCGATCTAAAATTTCTGTTAAATTTAATTTCTCAGAGATAAAATCTAATTTGTCAGCAAGGTCATTCTTCTTGAGAAGTTCATATACTTTACCGGATATAAATTTAGGAATTTGGGTGATATTTTGTGGTTTATGAATGATATTAATTTCTTTTTTTTTAAGATCTGAGAAATATTGTTGCAGCTCAGAACCCTTAAAAAAATTTATTATTTCGTCATCATCAGGAACACCATTTTCAAATCGACCAAGATTCATTTTTAATTCTCCAGATAGTATTTTCAACATTGTACTTTTTCCAATTCCATTTTGCCCTATTAATCCAACTACTTTTCCTTTTTTAGGAATGGCCATTCTGAATAATGAAAATTGATCTGGACCATACCTATATGTTATTTGATCATTCATAGGATCAGGTAAATTTACTATGCTAATCGCGTTAAATGGACATTTCTTTATGCAAATTCCAGTACCTGAACATAAACTCTCAGTAATAGTTACACTTTTTCCATCTGGATTTAAAACGATGGTTTCATCCCCCGTTCTAACTCTGGGACAATATTTAATACAAGGTTTTTCACCAAATGGACTACATTTATCAGGTTTACACCGATCTTTGTTTAATACAGCGATCCTCATTAATTTCTCACTATTTAATAAAATATAAAATGATAAATAATTTTTTTCATTTATACAAATAAAGATTTGAGCTAATTTAGTGAAAAGTATATGAGTAAAAAGTTTCCGGCTCATTGGTTAGAAAAGATCGTAGACAAGATATCGGAGCGAAATGTTGAAAATATAACTTTATCCACTGGGAAAACCCCATCAGGGCATATTCACATCGGAATATTAAGAGAGATTCTAATATGTGATGCTTTACGAAGGGTTTTTGAAGAGAAGGGATATAAAGTAGATTCTTTTTTATTTATGGATGATATTGATGCTGCTAAGAGATTTCCAGAATATATCGATAAAAAATTTCAAAAAACTCATTTAGGAAAACCTTTCGCATATATCCCATGTCCGTTTAAAGAATGTGGATGTGAAAGTTTCGCCTATCATTTTGGAAATGAATTAATTTCAACCTTTAAAGATTTTGGTATAAAAACCAAAACCATATGGACCCATGAATTATATAGAAAAAAAGAAATGCAGGAAAAGATTAGAATTGCACTTGAAAATACAGATTTAATTAAAGATATATTGAAAAAATATATTTTACCAACATTAGATGAAAGTAAAACAAGTAAATTTACAGAAATGCTACAAAATTGGATGCCGGTTATGGCAATTTGTGAAAAGTGTGACAAAATTCAATTTAGAGATACTAATGGCTCGATTAAGCCTAATAGAGTTCTTAAATATGATAAGAAAAGGAAAACCGTAGTTTATGAATGCCCTGCTTGTGGAAATTATAACGAAATTTCGATTTACAGCGGGATACTAAAGTTAAACTGGCGTGTAGATTGGCCAGCTAAATGGGCACTTTTCAAAACAACTTGTGAACCAGCTGGTAAAGATCATTGCGTTAAAGGAGGGTCATATGATACAGGTTTAGAGCTATGTCAAAGGGTTTTTGGATATGAGGGCCCGGTTAAAGTAGCTTATGAATGGTTAAGATTGGGAGAACGCGATATGAAAACTTCTAAAGGTATTGTTTTTTCTCCAAAAAAATATTTAGAGATTGCCGATCCCGAGTTATATAGAATGGTAATTTTAAGAACTAATCCTATGAAGCATATCTCTCTAAGAATTGAAGAAATACCACAATACTATGATTATTATGAGAGGATGGAAAATATTTATTTTAACTCCGAAAAAACTGAATCGGAAGAAGAAAGAGAGTTTATTCATTATATCTATCCATTAACAAAAATCAATGGAGTTTCAGATAAAATACCTACAAGAATACCTCTGAAACTCCTCATTTTCCTTTCACAAATTCAAAATATATTGAGGATCGAAAACTTATATGAAAAAGCTAAATCAGTAACTGGATTAGAAAATCTGGAAAAGGTTGTTTCTATTAGAGATTTTGGTTCTTTACTTAAACGTACAAAAAATTGGATAGAGGAAGTAAAAAAATTAATCGAAAGCGAAAATAATAGTTCGATAAAGAAAAGTATAATGCAAAAAATCTCTATATTTGAAATTACTGATAAACCTGATAAAAATCTTCTAAAGAGTTTAGATATGAACCAAATCAATGGTATCAAAATATTGAGAAATTTTTTATTAGAAAGTGAAATTGTAGATGCGGATTTTATCCAAAATAAAATATTTACAATAGCTAAAGAGGATTTAAAAATGAAACCCAGGAAATTATTTGAAGCAATATATCAAGTTTTATTAGGAAAGAAGCATGGTCCCAGGTTAGGATCCTTTTTATCATTATTAGATAAGAACTGGTTATTAGAAAGATTAAATATAGGTTAATTTATAGGTAAAATAAATTAGAATTTATTATTTTGATTAACTTTCTTTACTATTATTTAATTCTAGATTATCTTTTTTTTTCTTTTTCTTCTTTTTTTCTTTTAGTTTTTGATAACATTCAGGACAATATGTAAAAGATTCTTCAATCATTTGCCCACACGTTTTGCAATGTTTATGGGGGTATACATAATAAGAATCTCCCTTTTTTTCATATCTTTCAAATTTGCTCAAAATTAAAACTCCTACTTGTTTTATTTTTATAAATAATTATAATTGAACATAACTTTTTTACTTACTCAATTTTTTTCAATAATAGAAACACCTTTACGGCATATTTTAATTCTATAAAATTCAGCAT
>CAZRKO010000010.1:0-12895 GCA_964600445.1 uncultured archaeon | reverse complement strand
TCCATAAAGTATTGATATAATAATGGCAGCACTACCTCCCAAACCACTCTGACGAGGGATTGTAGTAAGTAATCCAAATTCAATATTCTGTTCTTTAAATCTTTCCCAAAAACTAGAACTCGTTTTATATAGTCGATATATACTAGCATAAACTAACCCATATTCTCCCAAAGATTTTTCTTTTATATCTTTTATATTTTTACTGAGTTCTTCTTCAGCATCTATCTCAAAGGCATATCCATTTGAAACCTTAATTATTTTATAAATTAAAAATCTACTAGAGTTTTTAGTTTCTCTTACGTATAAAAATACAGATAATGGATTTTCTATTCCATTAATCGCAACTGCGGGCATCCAAAAATCGGCTTCTACAGCATCTAACGGATTTATTAAATTAATTCTCGAAGGAGTTTGAACAATAATTTCTGGCTTTAAACTTTTAAGAAAATTTATAATAGAATTAAGCAACTTTAAAACCTAAGCTTAGTTTACATTAAGTTAATTAAAATTCTTGGAATTTATAAGTTTTATTTTAAATATTCCAACGTGCCGAAAAAAACAACAACAAATAATAATAGAAAGTTTTTCATTATCCTCTCAATAAGTTTAATACTAATTTTATTACCATTTATTATTTTCAGGGATAGATTATTTGTTATAACTAGTAGATCGATGGAACCAACCTTGAATGTAGGAGATCTTATCATCCGAGGAGATAAAGATCCAGAAGATATTAAAGTAGGCGAAGAAGATGGAGATATTTTAATATTAAGAGGTCCGGATTATTTTTATGAAAAAGGATTTGATCCGATTTTCTGGGGAAATTTAGAGGAAGGAACTCCAATCATACACAGAGCTATTGATAAAAAAAAATTTGGTGATAAGTGGTATTTTATGACAAAAGGAGACAATAATTTAGTAGCAGATGGGGGATATAAATTTATTAATAAGACTGATGAATACGATTATGTTGTAATAGAGTATAATAGTTCAAATGTGATATATATTTCTGAAACTGAAATTTTAGGCATAATAATTTATAAAATCCCCTATATTGGTTATATAAAATTGTATTTTCCGGTAATATTTGCCTTTTTAATAGGGATTTTGATGTTTTATTTATTAATAAAGTTATTTAATTATGAAATTAAAATTGTGAAAGTTCAAAATAAAGGTGAATAAAAAGAAAAAAGCTATGTTTTTATAATTTTATGTCGAAAATTAGATGATATGGTTAAAAAAGGGAAATTTAAATTATTATCTTATGTGATTGAAGATCAATTAATCTTTTATAAAAGCCTAAATAAAAACAAAAAAATTTTGGCTTTTTCGATTATTGAAGCCGAAAGCTTTTTTCCACTATTGCAAATTCTTAGTGATTTTTTAAGAAAAAGATTTATTAAATACTTCTCAATCCAATTAAAAATCCATGAGGAAAATAAAAAAATATTTTTACTAAATTTTGAGGAGATCAATAAAAATGAAATAAATAAGCTCTATAATTTAATATATCAAAAAGTCAATAATAATAAGAATCAGTTAACCTTCTTGAAAAAAGCTAGCTTAGAAAAGATGTTTCTAAATATTTTCAATAAAAAGAATACTTCTAATTTATCAATATCTAAATCACAAGATTCAATCCTAATAAAAAATCATAAATTCTCAACTGTATATAACTTTTACACATTAAATCTTAATAGAGTTCAAACTAAATCCTCCTTTATTCACAATTTCGTGAATTTAGCTAGTAGTTTTAATATTAATGGTTATTTGATTTTTAATTTCAGAGCAAATTTAGATAATACTATAAATATAGCACCATATTTTGTAGAATTTAATAATAACATTAACCATAATGAAAACATTGACTATAAAATTAATGATTTTTATGATTACGAATTATTATTAAAACAAAAATTGGCATTAACGAGATTTTTTTATTTTTTGTGGAGATTTGACATTTTTAATAATAATATCTCATTTAACGATTTTTCAGAATTATTTATAGAATCTTCAGAGCAATATGATTTTCATGATTTAATTAAATTTAATTCTCAATTTGAAACTAACTTACTAAAACAAAAATTAAGATTCAAAAGATTAAATCGGAATTTAATAATCATTGAACAGAATGTGTTGTTTTATTCGGCCTCCATTTTAGATTCTAAGTTGATTTTAAAAATTCTAAAAAGGTACTATTCAAAATTTAATATTTTTTTATTAATTTTGAATGACAGCGAGTATGATAAATTACTTAAAATAAACAAAATTGATATATTAAATAATGTAGAGGTTTTAGATTCAAATAAATTCAAGAAGTTAGACTTTAAAGTTTTTAAAGACCTTAGTTTAAAAAAAGCTTGAAATTAAAATACTCCTAAATCAATCGCAATATCTTGAGCAGAATTATCTGGGTGAAGTTTAATAAAAGCCTTTTTTTCTCCTCGTGAAGTTATTAAAGTATTAATTTTTAATACTTTTACGTTATGAATTTTTTCAATAGCTCGTTTTATTTGACTTTTATTTGCTTTCCTGTCGACGATGAAAACTAATTTATTTTCTCGTTCAATCAAATCGAAAGTTTTTTCAGTAATTAATGGCCTTTTAATAACTTTATAATATCTTTCCATGTTATATCAACGCCTCATACTTATTATTTAACTCGTTAAATGCAGATTGAGTCCATATAATTAATCTACCAGCCTCTCCTCCAGGAGCCAAATTTTCAATAGATAAATCTTCAACGTTAATTACTTCGGTTCCAGGGATATTTCTGGACGCTTTTAAAATTCCAAAGTCATCTCTTATAACAATTAGTATCCCTTTCTTTTTTTTATATTTACGACCCCTACGTTTTCCTTTACCGCTTCTAATTTTTTTACTTTTTTTGATTTTAAATAATTCATTTTCAAATCCTAAGTCACATAATACTAAAAAAATTTGTGATGTTTTTTTTATTGTTTGAATTTTATCATCTACAACTAGAGGTATTTCAGGGATATTTTCGACGCTATATCCTCTTTTTTTTACAAATGTAACATCTCCAGAAGCAGATATGGCCGATAACAAGGTAAGCTTATGCGTTTTTTTATTAATTTTTTTCTTAATCCTTTTTTCTGTTTTAATTGCGTGAGGTCTCCTGCCTCCTCTTGCAAAAGGAACACGCCCCACATTTCTGGCTGTAGGGAAACCGGAACCCTTTATTCTAGGTGCTCTTGACATCCCATGACCTGTACCCCAACCCTCAGCTGTATTTCTAAGACCTGCTCTTTTATCCCTACCTTGAACTTGTTTATTTTTACTTTGATAAATTTTACTAGCTTTCCCAATAAGATCCTTTCGTGGTTTAATTGAAAATAATTTTGGCTTCTCAATTAACCCTTTAGACTTTCCATCCAATCCATAAATATTAATTTTTACCATATAATCACTTCTCGTTAAATATTTATTTTCGTTGTTGACTTTCTCGACTGATAAATGTAATTTCCGGAGATTGCACTTTAAATGATTTTAAAGGTCTAATTGTTTTTCTCAATCTAATTAATCTCTTTTTAGGTCCTGGAACAGAACCCAACACTAAAAGATAATCTCCCTTAATTTTTCCATAATTAATTAAACCGCCTTTAGGATTAATTTCCTCTTCATTTTCACCAATAAGCATAATTCTCTTATGATATTCTGTCCTCTGATGGAATCCCATTTGTCCAGGTCTTGGAACAGTATAAAGAACTCTAGCAGGATGCCATGGACCGATACATGCTACAGCTCTTTTGATCTTATTATTTTTTCTGGTTAAAATTTTAATACCAAATCTTTTAACGGGACCTTGGAATCCTTTTCCTTTGGTAATGGCAATTACATCAATTAATTCTCCCTCAGTTAAAACATCCCGTGCTCTTATTTCTTGTCCAAGATAATTTAACGCGAAATTAAACTCTTCGACTGGATCTTTATTTGAATTTACTTTTATTTCAATAATATCTGGTTTTTTTCGTGGAATTGATGTTTCATAGGGTTGAGTTTGGAAAATTCCTCTAATTTCACATGTATTATTTATCTTATTTAACAAATTCTCTTTAATTTCATCAAAATTATATTTTTCAAAATCAGGAATATTAATTTTTCTTGTTAAAAAATTATTAATTTCTTTTGTGAATAATTCCCCTAAAACATATTTTCCATAATCATCTTCTCTATATACTCGCACTCCGATTAGAATTAATGGTGGCACTTCAATTAAAGTTACTGGCTTCATTAATTCTTTTCCAAAGTAAGGGCTATTTCTTTGGTCTTCTATATATGCAATATGAGTCATTCCAGCTTTAAAGCCAGCAAATCCAAGAAAATCGATATCTTCAGAATGATCTAACCAATGTCTCACGCGACCTTTTATATGAGCTGCCCTTTTTCTTGGAAGAAATGCTAATGATCCGTGTCTTGGTGCGTGTTTTTTTCGATGTCCCATATCTAATCACTTAAACTTTGAAAATATAAATACTTCAAGTTAAATAAATTTTTTGAAACAATTGACGATAACTCTTTTACTTCGATTAAACTATAAAGAGATCATTATATTTTAACTATTAAATTCCACTATCGGATTAATTGTATAAAAAGGAGGTGTTTAAATTAATATTTTTAAAAACAAATTGAAATGATGATGAAGGTAAACAGAAAAGTAAATTTTCAGCATAGAACAAATTTGGAAGGTAAAAATGAGAGAATATTAAATATTAGCTGTAAGGAATGTTCAGAAGTTAAAGAGAACTTTTTTAAAAGCCATATCTGTACTTCTTGTTTCTTAAAGAATTTAAATGAGAATAGGAATAAGAAATTTCATTCAATATCTATAGAAAAGCTCGATACCCTTATAGAAACTAAGGAAATTAAATTGTTTTTTGAGTATTTTAAAAAGTTGAAAAAACTCAAAAAACTATACAGCCGCATTGAAAATCTAAAAAATAACAAATGTAAATTTAAAGAATTTAAATGCAATCTTTTTCAGGATTATTCATCATTCTTTAGAATTGATGAGGAATTCTACTTTAATCCAATTCTATTTTATAATTTTATTCAGGTTAAAAAATTACAAACCAAAAAAAATGAAAAAAAATGTAAAATTCATCCACCTTGCCAAAACTGTTTTAATTTTATTAATAGCACCTTTGAATACATGCTAAATTTAATAAAACAGCTAGAAATTATTAAAAAATTTGACCAATTCCAGACGTCTAATAACTTTTTACGGGAAATTTCTAATTTCTATGAGTATCTACTCTCTAAACACTATAAATGGACGGAGAAAACCCCCCTAATTGAGAGGAGGAAATCAAAAGATACTGAGGAATTACTAGAATTATATAAAATTGGGGAATATAAGCTATTTCAAGTTTTAATTTATAATGTTTTAGATGAGACTGAAAAGAATTATGAGGTGAATTTGTCTCTTAGATCAGAACCGGATAAAGTATATTTTAAAATGATTGTAGAAGATATATTGGACAAGTTAAATGTCGCTAAATTGGATACAATAGTTCCTTTAGAAAATTTAATAGAATTGTACAAACAAGAATCATTAAAATTAATCAATTCTAAGTTTAATTTACCTGATATAGAAAAAAATAAAATAGCATATTATACATCTTTAAAAAAATTAAATTTAACAAAAATATTTCCGCTTTTGATTGATGACTTTATAGAAGAAATTTTTTTAGACTCTCCTAATGATTTTATATATATAAATCATCAAAAATATGGACGCTGTCGAACATTTATAAAATTTAGTTCTGAAGAAATTGAAAGGATTAAAACATTTTTAAGATTATATAGCGGGCTAAGACTTGATTTCCTAAACCCTAGTATTAAACACGTTATTAAAAACAAATACTTTTATTGTAGATTTGCTATAGATATTGGTCCTGTAAATTTTAATGATTTTTCTTTAGATATAAGAAAATTGAATAAGAATAT
The DNA here is from genome assembly GCA_964600445.1 of uncultured archaeon. Lineage (GTDB taxonomy): Archaea > Asgardarchaeota > Lokiarchaeia > Sigyniarchaeales > SOKP01 > LW40-45. Next base: position 6,925 of record CAZRKO010000010.1, on the reverse strand, counting down.
ACTAACTATCCAAGATCTATTAAAAAATAACACACTTAATCCATTAATGGCCTCGTTCTTATACTTTTGTATATTAAGAAGAATAAATATTACAGTCACCGGCGAAACAGATACAGGAAAAACGACATTAATAAATGCATTAGATCTATTAACTCCCAAAGAATTTAGAAAAATATATATTGAGAATATAATAGAATCTCTAAACCAATTTGAATTTCATAAGCACCAATTAAAGTATAAAGTAGATTCATTAGAGGATTCAATAAAAAAAAAACATTCTAAAAGTAATCAGATCAAAACTCTTTTACATAGGTCTCCGGATTTAATTTATTTAGGTGAAATCTTAACTAAAGAAGAAGCCGAAGCAATGTTTCATTGTCTTGCCGCGGGATTAAGAGGCTTTCAAACGATCCATTCTAATGATATCAATTCTTTAATAAATCGATTCCTATATCATTTTAAAATAGATATTTCATGTTTAAATGATTTAAATCTCATTTTACTAATGAAAAAAGAATTTAATAAAAGAAGAATCGTATCCATAAATGAGATTGATCTTAATAATCTTAACCCAAAAAAAGTTTACAGAACAATCTTTAGTTATAATCCCGAAAATCACAGATGGGATAATTTAGCCTCTCTTTATAGAACTAATACATTAAGTAAATTAAAAGTCTACGAAGATTTAAGCTTAGAGAAATTTAGTACGATAATTGAAATTTATTATGATATTTTTAAGGGTTTATCGAAAATTGATAAAATTAGCAATGAAGAGCTTATCTCTTTCTTTCATAAGGTTTCATATTATTCAATGAGTTCAATTCCAATTTTAGAAGATTTTTGGATCAAATGGAAAAAGAAGAGAGGTTTAAATTTTTAAATTAAGAATAAAATATGTGACGAATCTGCTGGAGAAATCACTGATAACAGGTTTTGGAATTTTTGCTTTAATTCTCTTCTTCATCTTAATAGCACCATTTTTTCAAGAAATTGAAGAATATAAAGAAAATGAAAAGGATGCTTTAGATGAATATACTAATTTTGTCAATAAAGTAAATTCGGCAATAACATATTTCATAAACAATAATGAAACAGAATATATTGAAAAAATTGAATATCCAGAAAATATTAACGTAACTTTTAAAGAGAACTATGCAATATTTGATTTTCTCATAGACAATAAAGTTTATAGTAAAATTTTAAAGTATGATGACCAATTCATTCACAAGAGTTATTGTAATATACTCCCTAAAACATATGAACTAACCATAACTCTTAACTCATCTTTATTAATTATTGATTTCAATAATTTATATTAAAACATTGGTATTATGAATAGTACTAAATATTATGTCAATTTTTGTAGCTTCTTTCACGATTATTCTTTACCAACCTTAAAATTTAAAGAATTAAATGAAAATTACAAGGAGCTCTATCAAAGTGTATATCTTATTGATGAAAATGACATTAATAAGGCGAGTTTTTTCATTTTTTTACTCGTTTTTTTTATGTCAGTGATTATCTCTTTTCTTTTCATATCTATTAACCTTTTAATTATAATCTTTTACTCCTTAATTATATCTTTGATTATTTCATATAGATTTAATTTAAATCTATATAAAGAGATAAAAAAAGATGAAAATATGATTAATGCTTTATTGTACTTAATAAAAATTGATTTTTCTTTAATCAGTAAAACTTTTAGTGAAAATTCGGATTATACTTTGATTTTTATTGATTTGATAAAAAATTATAGTCTTCCCATATCAGAAAGTTTTAAAATCATCTTAAGAAAGATTCATGAAGGTGAAATCCCTGAGGAGGAATTATTAAAAATAACTACCCCTTCTGAAGATTTTAATAAATATTTGAAGAATTTACTCTTAAACAATTTTAAGTATAAGTATGATTATAATAAGCTAGAAGAGACAAACTCGGAAAAGAATTTTAGAATAATTCTACGAGATATTGAATCAAAAATAAGTATAATTTTTTTTATTGGTCTCTTCTTTCCAATTGGCCTTTGTTTTTTAATACTATTTCATCAAATAGACTATATTACTATGATTTTATTTATTCCTTTTTTTTTAATTTTTATAAATTTTTTATTTAAAAAGTTTATAAAAATTGACATCATGTTAATAGGATTATTAAATGAATATTCAAATAAAGAGAGGAAAAAATTTGATGAATTTCTCTTATTTTTAAAAAGCTTTGCTATTAATTTAAAAACTAATATTTCTCCAGAAAAAGCATTCATTAATAGCTATTCTCAAAATAAGAACTTTTTTAAATTATTAAAAAATCCAATAAATACTCAAATAGCTCATTTAGTAAGTTTTTCTGGTTCATTCAGCCATATTTTAAAATATCTGAAATTCGAATTAAATTCAATACGGTTTAATTTAATTCTAAATACCATAGAGAGAATGATTGATGAAAATGCTTATTATTCATCAGATAAAGTTTTCGAAATTTTAGATATAATTTCGAAACATAGACGACTTGAAAAAAAATTAGGAATCATCATCAAAGGTGAAAAATTTAAAGTATTTCTATTTTTATTTCTCTTGCCTATAATTATAGGAGCTATTGGGGGGTTATTTCCTTTAGTTGTAATGTTAACTAATAGTGAAGATATCAATTTTAACAACTATTCTTATACAAATTATGGTAATATCATTGAGGTTTCTATAATTTTTATAACACTACTATTGAGTAATTTAATAACATCTTACTATTTTTTAAAAGTAATTCATTATGAAAAAAAAAATTTCATAGTCTTCTTATCATGTGCAATCTATACTCTGGTTTTTTTTATAACATTCATGAATTTGGCCATGATGATATGATCTATTATGGGTAGTTTATAGCCTCAAAAATCCTCTACAAATCTGGACACTATATTAAATGATATCCTACGTTCATATTTTAAAGGTTTATAATTGTTTAGTTCAGTAGTAACGAAGTGTATTCTATTGGGGTTGCCGTAGAACTACTTGGAGGGTGTACTAAGACTTTAAGACGATGGGAGAACGCAAAAAGAATTTCTGGGGCACACAAGAGGATCCTTACGGGCATGTCCAGAATTGTCCCGATTTTTAGGAACGGTTATTGAGTTATAAATAAATATATTAACTGTATGATTAGAAAAAAACCAATAAAGATATTAATAAGCGTAGAATATAAAAAAAGGGTTTTAAAAAATATCCTATTTTCAAGATTATATGTAAAGAGTATTAAGCTTAATTTTTCTAATAAAATATAAAGAGGTATTAAAAGGATTACGTAAATAGATAACGATAAGCAAGTAGTAATGGTGTCGCTAGATATTGCTGAATAAATAAATAAAAATATAAAAAGCATAAGTATAACTAAAATCTCAAAAACAACTATATTTATCTCAGACATATTTATACTATAATCTGAGTATTTACTTTAAAACAACTATTTTTTTAAGAAAATTTATTTTATACTTATCTAAATTTATTGCTATACTCATGATTTTTCTAAAAATCCCCTTTTTATTATAAATTTAAAGATAAAATATAAATAAACAAAGATATTAAATGAATTTGTCTCAGGAAAAAAATATTTTATAACAAGTATTAATGATTATAATCATGAGAAATTTAAAATTAAAAGGTTTGAAATATAGTAGAGGAAAATATGTATTATATGATGATCGCTTTATATTCTTCCCTCCACATTTAATTGACATCTTGGCATCTATTTATGGTGAGGGTGTAAAGTCCTTATTAGTGTGGTTAGGTAAAAAAACAGGCTGGACCCTATCACAGAATTGGGAGGAAAATTTGAAACCAAAAAATTTAGATGATTTAGTAAATCAATTTTGTAATATATTAAGTAATCAAGGATGGGGTATCTTCAATCCAAAACAGATTTCTGATGATATTATAATCATTGAACATTATCATAATATCTCATCAGAATTAGAGAACAAATCAAAATATTTTTGTTATTTCATAACTGGAATTTTATCAGGTTTTGGGGAATTTGCGTTATACCGCGCCACTGTTCACGAATCAAATTGTAGTCTTGAAAATTCTAGTTTGAATTGTTGTGAATATAGAATTGAAAGAATACCTTAGATTATTAAACTTACCAAGGGTCCCATTCCTCTGGATTTAATTCTTCAGTGTCATCATTCTTAATAGATTCTTCTGAAGAATCATGATTAATTTGATATAATTCTTGTTTTATTTTTGAATAGTCCTGCGTGTCATTTACTCTATTTTCAATTATGTTTAAATTATTATCCAAAATTATAGCTTCATCCCCTATTACCACATCTTTAAAAGCAGCAATTAAAGAGAGGAATTTGAAAAATTCTTCTTTATTCATATTCACCTTAATAGAGTTATCTTTATTAAAAAGGGCAAGTTTTATCATTCGAACCTCACCACTAATCTCAACAGAAGTTAGTTCAATATATTCATCTGTTTTGCTTAATTGAATTTTCCATGAAGTCTCTCTTTTTTTTTCAATTTCCATGATTACTTTTTCTGTTTGTATAATTAATAAATCTCATTAATTAAATAACAATATATTAATTTAATATTTTATATCATTAGGATATTTCGTATCAAATGAAAAATGCAATTTTTTCGTAATAAAAGCGTTACATTTTAGAAAAAAAAGCTTTCAAGTAGATATAAAATATCAGTTTAAAAATAAATAAAAAAATATAAAAAAGAGCATAGCGAAGAGCTCAGAGTAATTTTTCTAAAAATAAATCCTGAATGAAATCTACAAACTCCTCGTTTCCAATTATATCTTTCAGAAGTTTGTTTAGTTCATTTAATTTAATTTTTTTTAATAATTTTTTCATTATAGCTTTTAAATCCCCTTCATTTTCAAGCTCCTTAATCTCCGATATTTTTTTAAATAATTCATAATTTTCCGGATTTTTCAGAAAAATCTGAAGTTTCTCGAAAATAATCTCATAATCTTCTTCGTCGAAATTAAACTCTGAAATTAATTCAATTGATTGATCCAAATTTTTTTTAGTTATATCTTCATTCATTTTTCAATTACCTCATATTATTTTAAATTTATTTTTAAAATGAATTATTTAAATTACTATTATTAAAAAAAATATAAAATAGTAAGATATGATACATATTATAATCAGAGGTGGTCTATAACGTGCCAAAATCTGTAATTCTCTTTTCTCATTATTATAAATTATAAATAGAGTGTCGATAAAAATTTTATCTCCATCAAATTCCTTTAATTTAGATAAATTAAAGAATTTGCAGAATAGTTTCATGAACAATTTTCTAAGAATTGATATTTTAAAATGAAAATTAAAATATATCCGAAATGAGTAAGAATTCTTTTTAATACTATTAATAACCAAATTAAAAAAAAACAAAATAAAAAAAAAAAGTGAAAATAACAAAAAAAAGAATAAGACAAAAAAATAATTTAGATATTTAATTGGATGCACCGAAAATATTAAAAGAATTAATTTCCCATCACTCCCTCCTATGATTTTTAGAGAAAATAGCAACAAAGAAATTAAAAAAATTAGAAAAAAAAATAGAACCTTTAAGATTAAAATAAGTAATATATCACTATAAAAAAACAATAATTCTATTGTATTTAGAAATATAGAAAAAAAAAAAGAAGTTTTTAAGAATTTATTTGAAATTTTTCTAAATTTAAGGTCAAAATAAAGAGAAATTAATAAAATGATGGCTATAAAACTGAGATCAATAAAAATTAATAATGATAACATGAAATCATAAATCCCCTTCCCAAATTTCTATAAACCTTTTCAAATATCTTGCTTTAACATTTTCAATTTTATATCTATAAATTTTAATACGACCAAATTTTTTTTCTTGAACCAGATTTATATTCTTTAGAAAATTTAAGTGTTTTTGAACAATTGTATGATTTAAATTTGTTTTAGTAATAATTAGGGAAATATTAAGTTCATTATTTAACGCAAGCATTTTTAATATCTTTATTCTTGCTCTAGATCCTAATAAATCTTCAATACAGTTTTTTTCTTTTTGTTCATTCATTATCATAATTTAATGCCCTTAGAATTCAAAATATCTCTGATAATACTTTCAAACTTTAATAATGGTATATCTGGAATTTCAATTATAGCTTTTCTCCCTCTAATAGATTTGCTTTGTAATTTCACAGATATGAACTTTTCCTTTTTATACTCCTGTAGGTAATTCCATAATTGAGAATAAGATCGAGGCCTCAGACCTGCATTTTCACATAATATTAGATACGGCTTTAAAATTTCTAAAAATGTAACTCTATTTTCATTATTGGTTTTTAAGTGGAATATAGTTGCCAATAAAAAAACTAGTTTTTGGGAAGTCATGTCTTTTAAGATATCTAGTGTTGAAAAAGGAACCATATCTTGGTTTGCAAGTCTCACACATTCAGAGTTAATAACCTGTAAATTCTTATTTTCTGCTATTTTACCCGCCTTCCATAATAAGTTTAAACCATATCGAATGTCTCCCTTCACAGAGACGATATCTGAGATCATTTCAATCAACTCATCAGACAGGACATTTCTTTTGAAACTAATCTCCGCTCTATATTTTAATATATCAAAAATTTGATCACTTGTATAATTCTCAAACCTTATGATGTTTCTTTGTAGCGTGCTCAATGTGCTATTATCTAAATTATTTATGCATGAAACGTCTCTTACAATTCCTATTATAGAGACTCTTTGTGGCACATTAAAAGAATCATCATTTATTCTTGTTAAGGAGTAAATCAAATCATTATCATTATTAATTAAATAATTTAACTCATCCAAAATAATCAAAATATGGAAATTATGGGTATTAAGAAAATCATTTATAATTTCTAAAAGATCTTGAGGTGAATAGCCTCTCTTTGGAAAATTTTTGTTGATTGA
>CAZRKO010000009.1:10653-17083 GCA_964600445.1 uncultured archaeon | reverse complement strand
ATCTCTGACCATTCCACATTTTTATGTTATCTTCCAGTTCTTTCTGTTCGCCTAAATACCCTAACATTACTTGCGGTCCGGCGATGCAGATTTCACCAGTATTTTCAACACCAAAATTATTCATTTCAGGAGTTCCATCGCAAATCGGACCTGCATCAAAGTTATCAGAGGGGAATATTGCCCAATCTACTCCTGGTATTGGTAAACCTAATTTTCCATCTTTAGAGGGGCCCCAGAAAGGATTAATGCTAGTAACCGGTGAGGTCTCAGTCAAACCATATCCAACTCGAATTGGGCAGAAGATCTTTTCAAACGGAATCCGTACGTAGTCGTGGAGAGGTCCTGCACCAGATGTAGCATATTTTAATTTTTTATGAAAGTCGTATTTCTTCTTATATTCTTCTTCACCCATCTCCTCAACATAGTCAGTTAGTCTTTTAAAAAGCATCTCTACTCCAGTATACATTACCCCCTTTGGAGCATCGAGTTTTGTAATAATGTCGGATAAAATATCATCGGTTGGTGGTCTTGGAAAGAGAAGCATAACCATACCTAGCGCTAAAGCGCCATTCATTACACAGGTCATGCCAAAGCTATGGAAAAACGGAATACTTCCTATCGTAATCATGCTTTTTTCCAAATTCGTCCAGGGTTTTATCATGTATAAATTTGAAACACAATTTGCATGACTTAACATCGCAACTTTAGGGAGTCCCGTAGTTCCCCCTGTCATCAAAAATACTGCAGGATCGGTCCAGGGATCGATATCCACTGAAATATCCCTTGATTCAGTTTCTTCAATGATTTTTTTCATCCGATATATTTTGTATTGATCTGCCTCATCGGGTACCTTGTCTTGAAAACTAGGAATATTGGCTCTTAAAGCGTCGAAGTTAGCACCAGTAACAGTGACAAAATCTAATAAATTTGTGGAGATTACGGAATGTACCTTTGTTTTCGGCAGAATACTATTAGGACCAGCGATATACAACGCATCCATCATAACAAAGACTTTTGCATCTGTCATTGTTAATGAATGAAGAAGTTCCATCGGTCGATAAGTAGGATTGATACCTTGTGCTACTGCTCCAATATATTGGCAACCCATATAAGCAACTACGAAATTTATGGAATTTGGGAGATCAATAGCAACCACATCCCCTTTTCTAATATCTAATTTATCATAGAGGAATGTTCCAAACTTTTTCGCAAGATCAAATAAAGTTCTCAAAGTAACTTTTTCCATATATGTTCCTAATACGGAAATACAAATAATATTGTCCCAAATATCATAATCATCTGCAGCCTTTATGAAAGCATCCCATAATGGAGCTATTTCTACACCTTCAACATCTTTCAATTGATGCGGTACGCCCTCTGGCCAGTATCCGCCAGAAAACCACACTTTTTTCTCATCCACTAAAAAGTCATCTAAACTTGTCATATTCATCCACTTTTTTATGTAGTGTTTTAATTTTGATAATTAAATTAGTAATTTTTTTATTATATTTTATTTATCAAAATCATATAGTCATAGATAGAAATAAAATTTAATTAAAAAAAATATTTATTTATCTATATTTAAGCTAAACACAATTTTTAAAACTAAAGAGAAATGGGTTTTAGAGAGAATTTAAAGGAAGCATTAAAAGGAGATTTGATAGAGGATGAACTCTCTTTACTTCCAAGGGGTTTTCAAGCAATAGGAAAAGTAATGATTATTAAATTAAAGTCGAAATTACTTGAGAAGAAAAAAATTATTGGGAAGGCATGTTTAGAATTAATTCCTTATATAAAATCAGTTTATGTAAATTTAGGAAAAATAACTGGTACTTTCAGAGAACCAGAAAGCATTGAATTAATCGCGGGAGAAGACAATCCCATCGTAGAACATAAGGAACACGGAGTTTTTTATAGATTCGATATAAAAAAAATTATTTTTAGTAAAGGAAATATCACTGAAAGAAAGCATTTGGCAACTTTGGTCAAACCTGGTGAAGCGATTGTTGACATGTTTGCTGGAATTGGCTATTTTTCATTGCCTATAGCAAAACATTCTCAAGTTGATAAAATTTATAGTATTGAATTAAATCCCGTTTCATATCAATTTCTTGTTGAAAATATTAAATTAAATCATTTGGAAGAAAAAATTATTCCTATTTGGGGAAACTGTAAAGAAGAAGTTTTAAAATTAAGTAAAAAAGGAATAATTGCTGACAGAGTGATTATGGGGATATTTCCGGCCCCTAAGGAATTTATTAAAGAAGCTCTTACTTTAGCTAAAGATCATGGAACAATATTCCACTATGAGGGTGTTGTAGTGAAGGAAAGATATATGGATTTATTTAATGAATTTAATGAAATTGCTAGCATGAATAGTTTTACTTGTAATCTATTGACTCATAGATTTGTTAAAAGTTATGGTCCTCATTTATATCACGTAGTTTTAGATATTAAAACTTCAAGAAATAAATAAATCTGTTAAAATCATAAAAATTTATAATAAAATTAAGAGATTTTTATTTAGAGAAGAAAAATAATTAGTAAAAGAGAAAGATCTTAAAAAAAAATAGAATATTATAATTTAACGAAAATAAACCTTTCAATTTGAGCGAATATGCCTGAGAATCCGACTATCGGTTTAGATTATTCACATAATAATAAATTAACTTTAGAGGCTTCTAGTTATAATGAATTTACAAATTTTTTATTTTCATCAGGCTATAAATTAGGAAGAATAGAGGCTGGGTTTGATTCATTAAAAAAATTAGAAAGTTATGATGTAATCTTACTTTCTTCACCTAATAACAGTAATCTTAAAGAAGATGAGATAAAGAATATCGAAAAATATGTAAGAAATGGTGGAAGTATTTTAATTCTTAGTTCAATGGGAGGCGACTATACAAATAGAACAAATTTAAATGAATTAACACAAAAATTTGGTTTCGAATTTGAATCAGATGAAATTAACGATTCGGTGAATTATGTATATTTACAAAAAAGACCATTAATCACAAAACTTACTCCACATGTTATAAGCGATCAAGTAAAACAGCTAGTTTTTTCTTCAGCTTGCTCTTTAAGGGTATTAGATTTTATAGAAGATGAGCAAAATATTAAAATCGAGATTATAGCTAATGCTGGATTAAATACATGGCATAAAATATATAATGGAAGCGAATGGATCGAGGAAGATTGTCCTAAGATTCCATTAATCATAGCAGTGGAATATTATAAAGGTAAAGTAATCGGTTTTGGAAATTTATCGATGTTTTCTTCTCTTGGACGTGAATATGGCTTTTCTGCTTTTGATAATAATATATTAATAGCCAACACTTTGAAATATTTAACAAGTGGTGCTGTTTCTTCAGGAAAGATTATTACAGTCAACTTAAATCTCAATTTGTTCTATTGGGCAAATAAAATACTTGAACACCAAGACTGGGAAAATATTTCTGACATTATTAATGTTGCTGTAAAATATTTTAAGGATAATTATAAAAGTGCCATAAAAGATATAAAGAGGATCCAAGAAGAAAAACGGAAGAAGAAAAAGAAGTTTGAACAATCAAAAGAAGAGCGAGAGGAAGATAAAATTCTTGACATGGTTCCTGTCAGAAAAAAAGAAGATCTTAAAGATATTATGAGTGCTTTAGAAGAACTCACGGGAGAAAAATATGAAATATCGATTGATTTAGAGGAGGAAACTGAAGACAAATTTATGATAGAAATTGATGGCGATATAATAGAATATACCTTGGAAGATGCAGATCAGTTTAATATCGAAACTTCTAAACATGCTATATGGCATGGGAAACCCACCAAAGCATTCTTAGAGTGGCTCAATCACCAAAAATAAGAAATTATTAAAAATCTACTTATTATGTTCCAATAATCCTTTTTAAAAACAAAATAAGGACAAACTTAAATATATGATTTGTTATTACTTTTTTGTAGATAACAGCTATAATATTGTCCAATATTTTTCCTAATACAAATTAAGGTATAAGTATGAAAAATGAATAAGAATAGAATCTTAATTAAATGTCCATCTTGTTCGAAAACAGGATATATAGATGCTTCAGAGGGATTAAGTTCTATGGGAAATAGAGGTGTTACAGCAATTCACGTTTTAAACAATAAGATCTGTTCTCATTCTTTTGTGGCTTACATTGATAAAAATTTAAAACTTAGAGATTGTTTTTTAACTGATTACCAAGTTGAACTTCCTCAAATGGAACCTAAGAGAAAAATAGAAAGTAAAAAGATACCAGATTCAGATGTTATTGATGTTTATTTAATTAAGATTAATATACCTGTGCATCCATTCATATATGCTATTAAGGGTTGTTTAAATAATGAAAAAGTGTTATTTTTAAATGAAAATGATGTTTTAAGAATCCATCTTAGTAATTTATTCAATTTTATATTTCAAGACGTGTTTGAAATTAATATAATGATTGAAAAAAGGGAGACTTACGAAGATAACCGTGATAACTACAAGGATTTTTTAATTTTTGATAATAGTAAAATAATTCGGGACAAAAACAAAATCTTGACAAAAAAAAAGATTAAAATCGAAACCATGATAATTCATAAATTTATAGCTGAAGATGATACAAAATCAAGTTTAATAATATTAAAAAATGAAATTCTGAAAGTATTTGAAATATCTAAGAAATTAATGCATCTTATCGAGAAGTATAAGGGAGAAAAACAATTAAGTAGAGAAGGATTGTTTGAAGAATTCAAAGAAACAAGCGCTATTAAAATTACTTATTCCTATTTAGAATTCATCTTAGATATTATAAAGAATTACTTTAAATTTGATTTATCCGCATTATCGAGCTATTACCTTCCCGCCATAGGCATATAATCCTTTTTTGTTATGGCGGAGAACCAAGTTGCGTTAGTTGTTTTTAATTTTTAACATTTTGTTAAAATAAGCGTTAAATAGAAATAAAATCGTTCTTTTTCTTTTTCAAGAAGTTTTTTTTTCAATAGCAAATATGGATAAATTTATTTTTGTATTAGGGTCTAATTGGCGACTTTCTTTAGCAGAATTGGATAATGTATTAAAATATTCTCAATTTAAAGGAAAAATAACAGATTATTCAGCTAATATTGCTGTAGTTCAATTTGATAATTTACATGAAGATAGACATTATATTAACAAATTAATGGAACTCCAATTTACATTAGGAGGAACTCAAAAAATTGCCAGAACTTACGACTTCATCGATATTAGAACAATTCAAAGCGCTTTTCCTTTAGAAATTGAAAAATATAAAATGGTTGAAACTATTAGAAAAAAAATTTCAACAATCTTAGATAATTTGCTTGACAAAACATTTCGAAGAATCAAAAATGAAAGTATATTTTTTGCCGTATCAATTTATCCGATTCTTTATGATGAGGAATACTATAAAAAAGTTTTAGTGAAGCATTTTTTACCATTCCTAAATAAGGAATTAATGGTGATATTAAAACAAAAAGGAGCAAAAAAATCATTATACTTTGAATACCCTGAAGAAAATATAAAATCTGGAAATCTTAATCCGATATTTCCTCACCATCTGATTAAATATGGCCTTTTTAACAAAGACAGAGCTGAAATTATTTTTGGCTTTACCGAGGAGGGGGTATATCTCGCAAGAACATTTACCTGTGATGACCCTAATTTTAAGAAAAAAATTGATGAAGAACGTCCCCATAAGGAATTTAAGAGCGCAATTTCTCCAAAATTAGCCTTAATGATGTTAAATTTTTTAAATTTATTTGAACAAAGAGAAGACAAAAAAATCCTTGATCCATTTGTTGGAAATGGTACAATTCCCTTATTTGCTCTAATTGAAGATTTTCAAATATATGGTTCAGATGTTGACTCAAAAAAGGTTAACAATACTATTCTAAATTTAAATTGGCTATTGGAAGAATTAGAGGAAACTATTCCTCCATTATTAAATGAACGAATTAGACAAATCGATGTGAAATTTTTATCAAATTACTTTGAACAAGACTTTTTTGATGGAATATGTACTGAACCTTCTTTGGGGCCGTTTTATAAGAAAAAACCTTATTATTCTGAAGCGGTGGAAGTTATAAAAAACCAGCTTGAACCTCTATATGAGGCTATTTTTAAGGAATCATATAAAATATTAAAACCACATCGTCGTATATGTCTTGTCGCACCCATCATCAATACTATAGATGGCGGAGACGTCCAAATGGATATTATCAAATTTGCTGTGAAAAACAACTTCAAGTTAATTCCAATGATTGACATGAATCGTATAATAAACAAATCTAACATTAAACTTCAATTTCGAAAGCAGCATACAAAAAATTTAATAGATGCTAAGAAAGGTCAAATATTAAAGCGAAAGATCTATGTTTTTGAAAAACAAGATTAAGAAATAAAATGAATTAT
>CAZRKO010000009.1:2702-10553 GCA_964600445.1 uncultured archaeon | reverse complement strand
ATTAACGTTCTATCACCATCTACTGCAAATAAAACAAAGGCTGCCCCAATTAAACCGAAAATTGCTCCAGATGCACCAAGACTTATAATATCTAACGGTAATAGAATTAATGAAAAAAGATTACCTATTAAACCAGATATAAAATAGATAAGAAGATATTCAAGCTTAGAGTAATTACTCTCAACAGCTGTACCAAATAGTAACAAAGCTATCATGTTTGAGAATATATGCATTATATCAGCATGGAGAAACATAGAGGTAATTAACCTATAATATTCTAAATCTATTATGATTTTAGAATTTATTTGAACTAATTGTAGAATAAATTCGAGTGGTAATAATATAGTAAAGACAATAAAACTTATGCAGTTAATGATAATAAGAGCTTGTGTAATCTTTGCATTCTTTAACGAATCAGCATCAAGAACATACATATTAATTTAAACTCAAAAAATAATAATAATATTTCTATATTTAAATATAAAAAAATATAATAATCTGAATTTATATCTATATCTATATCTTTAGGATTTGATTATCATGGAAAAGAATGAAATGTTCAAAATAAAGCTTCATTTACTTCTTAATTTAATAAATAATGGTTATTTGAAAGACAGAAGGTTGCTTAAGGCATTCTTGGAGGAAAAATTGACCGATTTTATACCAAGGCGACATGCGCGCAGAGCTAGAATTTATGAAGATGTACCAAGTCTTTTTTATTTCGATAGAAATAACCCACAAAGTTTAAGAACAATTTCTGCCCCTCACATGATTTCTATAATGTTGCAAGGGTTAGTATTAAGTGAGGGTGATGAATTATTAATTCTGGGTGCAAAGAGTGGATATATAGCGGCTTTAGCTCATAAATTATCTCCAAAAGGTAAAATTGTAATTCTTGAAGCGAATTCAAAAATTGCTAAAATTACAGAAAGAAATTTAAAAAAGCTAAATTATATTAACATTGAAGTTATTGTAAAGAATCCTTTAGATGGTTTGGTAGAAAAAAGTCCATGGCAAAAAATTTTAGTAACAGGTGCTATTAAGCAAGAAAGGATTTATCCCCTGCTAAGACAACTTGATCCTAAATCAGGAGTTCTCTTCGCACCAATCGGGGAAGAAATAATCCAAACTTATACTCAAATCTTAAGGACTGATAATAATTTTTATGGAAAAAAACAACTTCAAGTAAGATTTACCCCTCTGATCACTGAAATTGAATTAGATGATTTGGAATTGATAACTGATTTTGATGACTTAGAAATCTGCGAGGATTCTGATTCTCCTACTGATAAGATGGCCCATTTGAACTGTAAAAAGATATCTATAAAATATGCATCAGAAATACTAGATGACATTGCATTAGAGCCACTTGATAAGTTTGAATCATTAAAAATTGATTTAAACGATGTTGCAGTGGTTTTTTTAGAGAATATCGACCAAACGATAGAAGTTCTAAAGAAGGAAGAAAATATCAATTATGGCATTAATGGAATTGATAATATTGAAACTCAAATTAGAGTTCTGAAGAAATTTAATAAGGATCTAAATCTTAATTTAAACGAAATTCAAAATATTCTTCATCAAATTTCATTTGCCAATAGACAAACGCAAGACCTTGATAATTTACGTGAGATCGTAAATAGCGAACTTAAAAGAATATTAGCAAAAAAGAGAATAAAAAAATCTTAGATTTTTTTATTACAATATTAATTCAATTTTTAAGAAAAATATAATATAAAACCCAATTTCAATATAGTTATTTAGCAAGGAAATCTAACACTGCTTTCATAAATTGAGGCAAATAATCAGGCGATCTTGAAGTGATTAAATTTCCATCAATAAAAATACTAATTAAGTGTAAAAAATTTTATAGCCCCAACCATTTACAAAAAGACCTATGTAAATAACAAAAATAGCAATAAGTATTAGTAAGGCATTATAGGGCGTTGGAAATATTCTAAATGGTGTCTTTTTTTTATATGAGTTCATTCTTTTTTGTCCGTACTTAGGGATAAATATATATTTTTCTTCTAAAAATGCCTGTAATTCTAACAGTAGAATTAAAAAAGGGGCAAGTAATAGAGAAATAAATGAATCAAGAATAAAGGCTAAACCTAAAAAGATGATAGCCCAAAATGCGAGCTTTGGATGCCTCATTATTTCAAAAACACCTTTAATATTTATAGTTACTTTTCCCTTGTCAATGTATTCTCTTTTATCTTTAAACATTGTTTTTAATTTGTTTCCCACGATTATAAAAATGATTCCTAATATTAGAAACCATATCCATAATTCCTGAAAGTAGCTTTCTTGATTATTGAACTCAGTAAAAAAACCAGAACTTAGTATGGGTATTGAAATAAGTGGAATTGCCCACAAAATAACATAAATCTTCTTGTAGACGTTCCAAAATTTTGTCTCAGTGTCTTTAGATCTCAAAAATATTATCCAATATAAGAAATAATTTATAAGAAAGACTAACACTAAAACAATATTTAGAATTATTAATGGAATCATCAAAAATTCATATTTATTTTTACTTTATATCTATCTATTAAATAATTTATATTCACATTATTAATTAACTAATTCAATAACACTGTGAGAATTATATATAATTCAACCATTTTACTCTTTGGGTAGCCAATTTAAATTTATGACTCATTTTAGAGAAAAACACTCAAACTATTAAAGATTTAATAATAATTAATAAAAAAATTTTTAATTTTTAAAAGTTTTATAAAATTATAGACTTTTAGTTAAAAAATGGTAATTTGTTTTAGATGCCAGAACTTATCCCATTAAGGAGTTTTTATTACAAAATAGGAAGAAAGGATCCAGAAAGATTAAAGAAGTTAGTAGCTCCTCCCTATGATGTCATTTCTGAAGATGAATTAATCGAAATGAAAAAAGATCCTGATAATATTTGTCATGTAATCCTTCCCGAAAGGTATAAAGATGCTGGCAATAAACTAAAACAATTAATAGATTCAAATCAACTTGTTTATGAAAAAAGTCGTTGTATCGGTATTTATGGAATTGATTACAAGAGGCCCGATACAGGAGAATTAATTAGTCGATATGGATTTGTGGGCCTCTTAAAATTAGTAGAAGTTTTTCCAGCGAACGATGGTGTAATTCCCCATGAAATGACTTTTAAGAAATATACAGATGATAGACTACATTTAATACAAGAAACGGATTCAAATTTTTCTCCAATATTCACAGTATATAACGGTAATGGTTCAGCGGAAAAACTTTTCAATAACTATATCCATGAAGAACCATTTCTTCAAACAGAAGACAGAGATGGTTTCATACATAAAATATGGAAAGTTTGGAAGGAAGAGGACATACAAAAGTTCCAGGAAATTGTGAGAAAACACTCAATCATAATTGCTGATGGCCATCACCGGTATATAACAAGCCTTCGCCACAGTCGGCATGGGGGATGTCAATATATAATGGCATTATTTATTGATTTTAATGATCCTGGTCTAATTATTTATACAAACCAACGCCAAGTTCATAATATTTCTGCTAAAAATGTTGATGAACTTAAACAGATGGTAAGTAATTATTTTGAAGTCCAAGAAAATAATGATTACAGTAAACTAAAAAGTCTAATGAAAAAGCGTAAAAAAGAGGGTAAACATGTTTTTGGATGTTACTTTCAAAATAGTCATTTGTTCCTCGAATTAAAAGATGAGATAAATCCAGAGAAAGAAATTGAAAATAATCATTCCGATGAATGGAAAAACTTAGATTTACCAATATTGCATGATATTCTTCTCACTAAATGCCTCAATATAAAACCGGAAGACATATCTTATATTAAAGACGTAAAAAAGGGATTAAAAAACGTAGATGATGCCAATATTCAAGCACTCTTTATTGTAAATCCGACCTCATTAGAGGAGATCCATAGAATAACCCATTTAGGTGAAATTATGCCTCAGAAATCAACATATTTTTATCCGAAACCTCTTTCAGGATTAATCGTACATGTACACACGAAAGAAATACTGTAAAGCCGAATAAGATTTCTAAATGAAATTAAAAATTAAAGTTCCCTTAGTGATAACTTAACACTTTAAATTTAATGCCTGAAAAATATTATTTCTTAAAGCATTGTTGATAAAAAATTAAAAAAAAAATATAAGAAAAGAATTCTAAAAAAATTACTCGTATTTGTTCTTAAATTCTGTTAATTTGGCGACTACTTTATCTCTAGCTTCCCCTACAATTATCTTTGCGTTTTCCTTTATATCCTTTGCAAATTGCATCATTTGGTGAAGGATAGGTCCTGGTGGAAGCTCGTCTCTCTTAGTTTCTAATATTTCACTTAGTTGAATACCAGTTATTCCTCGGTCTACTTTTTGAAAGATATTTGAGAATATTTCATGGACCCTTACTGATTTCGATTGGCTTAAGTCAGCAGCATGTGGAACTTCTGTTGCCGAAGGGGCGGTAGTACTTGTTGTTCCGCTTGCGCCCTCTCTACCTAGAACTACCACAGCGGGTTCGGTTCTTGGATAATCACCTTGGCCTGAGCAGCTATAATTAATATTTGCTGAATCATTTGCTTTCAGTTCTACGATCTTTATTTGCATTTCAGAACCAACCATCTCAAAAGGAAGATCAAAATTAGTTTCTGTTAATGTAAAACCTTCTGGGATTTTGTCTTTGACAACAATGTTTTCTAATTCTACATCTCCTTTGTTTTGAATTCGTACAGTAATATTAAATTCTCCTTCTGTAAGTCCAGGCTTGACACTTTTAAGTGTCTTTAGCTTACGCGCAACATACTTTATTTTAATCACAGGCTCTTCAGGTGGACTGATTATAAATTCTTTTCCCTTTAGTGGAACATTAGCTTTAATTTGCACTGGTGTATTATATCGTACTTCTGGTTTAGGATTCTTTGCTAAAATAGGATAACTCATGATAACATCTGATTCTGGAGGTATTTGTTTTTCCAAACCTTTTAACTTAATAGTAATTAAGTGTTTAACATCTGGATTTTGATCGTCTGGATCAATTTCAATCTTATCAATAAATTCGGCCCTTTCTTGAATCTCAATGGTACCATCAGGATTTTTTAATTCTATTTTCACATCTTTCATTAATGGTGCAATAAAATCAGGAGGAATTTCATCAATAATTTCAAGAGAATCAAAAGTAGATGTCCCTTTGTTAGGAATGGTATTCACAATAGTCATATCTGTATTGGCATAAGCGGCAACTTCTGGTGGATTTATTGCTTTATGTACTTCAGCGCTTAAAACATGATAATAAGTAGGTTCTTTGATTATTTCCCCTATTACTCTTGTGATTACTCCAAATAATGGTGTAAATACAATTTCAGATTCTAACTCAGGTACATTAGCGGTTTCTATTGGGAAATCTTTATCCCAGGATGAATCTGGATTTAATTCTACATTAGGGGTTTCAGAAACTACGGTTTCAGCCCCAGTTGGAATTTTGTGTGAAATCTTGACACCTTCTAGCCGAACTTTAAACTCAGAGTCATTAATAAACTCAACATTACAATCCCAAGTTCCGGGATTTGTACCTTCATCTCTGGTGACACCACTCATTGAGTCTGTTTCACCGCGGACTTCTGGATTAATCATAGTCAGTATTTTATTATCAACTAAGTAATTAATTTTTAGATCTCCGAGTGATTGATCTTTTCTTTCTTTAGTAATAACGGTACAATAAACTTCAATAATAGCAGTTTCTTTAGCACCTAATCCTTGTATTTTCCAGCTTAATATTCGCTTACCTTCTTCCTCAAGTTGCTCCGCAGAACCAGCACTAGGAGATTTTATTTCAATATCTTGAAAAATTGGGGGTAATTCCTTGACGACTGTGATTTCTGTGAAAGGAATATCAAGTGTATTAGTGAGTGAAAGTTTCAAATTACATTTATTTGCATTTTCATAAAGAAAGGCATTATTAGCAGACATGGAAATGTCTCTCTCAGCATCAAACACTTCTAAAACTTTTAATACAGGTTCTTTTAAGTTTTGAACCTCATAGTCCTGTTTGAATTCTTGAACGGGATTAATAGAACCTACGTTTAACACCTTCTCTAAATTTGTATTGAGAACCTCTTTTAAACCGCATGTAATATTCCAAAGCCTACTTTTGTCGGATGGATTTTTAATAAGTAGTGTTCCCTTTGCTTTTATTTCCTTTATATCATGATCTCCTGTCGCACCAATCCCCGCTGGAGCTAAGACGATGTTTTCATAATCGGTTATATCGACAACTATTAAATTTTTTAATTCTGACATTTTCGTTAAACCTCAAATTCATTTTTTAAACGAATTTTTGTAAACAAAAAGTGTTTTTTACACATTTAAATTTTGGTACATACAAAATGATTTTAAATAGGAATTATTAAATTACTTCGAAATTTGTTTAGATCATAATTATTGAAGATCTGCTTAATGATGGCTGATGAATATTTTTGGTCTGTTGTAAAGAAATACAACTCTTTAATGAAATCATCTATAATAGGACCAAATTGTATTATGATATGTAAAGGAGATTGCTGTTCTATCAAGATTGATGTGCCTAAAGTCTTAGCTGAGGAATTTATAAAAAGAGGGTATGCATCTAAAAGAGATTTTATTAGAAGCGA
This sequence comes from uncultured archaeon, assembly GCA_964600445.1. Lineage (GTDB taxonomy): Archaea > Asgardarchaeota > Lokiarchaeia > Sigyniarchaeales > SOKP01 > LW40-45. Next base: position 3,901 of record CAZRKO010000009.1, on the reverse strand, counting down.
TATTTTTAGCTTTCAAATTCGATTTGATGAGAAAACAGGCAAGTGTTCTTTATTTGATAGAGAATTAAATGGGTGCAGTGTTCATAATTCTGGAATAAAACCCCCTCAATGCTGGATTTATCCTACTAGCTTCTCAAATCCCGAAGATAAAGATATTTCTTGTAAGAAAACATCTGGTTGGAAAATCATAAATCAAGAAAATACAATCCAAGCAGAGAATTTACTAGAAATATACAATTTTCTATGCCAAATTGAAGCCAAAAATGAATTAAAGAATGCAAAAAGAAGAACTGGTAAAGAGCAATCAGAAAACTCGAAAAAATACGTTCAACGATTAAAAGAGCAGTTAATGGAATTAGCACCTAGTCAATTAGGCGGATTTAAGGACAAATGGGAATTTTTTGATATTTTACTGGCTGAAGGAATGTCTTTACAAATGAAAAAGTTCTGTAATAAGCATAATACGCAATGCAATTATCTCGAAGATAATTTCTTCGAATGTAAAAATATTTGCAATATTATAGCTGAAAAATTGATTGAATTCTTAAAGGTTAATATATACGATTATTTAAAACTCGAAGGACAGGATAGAAATGGAGAATATCCATTCTTTAAATTATTTGAATTTGCAAATAATAAGAAAAAAGCCCAGGTAAAATTATTAATCTAAAATTTTGTCGCTGACTTTAAAGTCTTATAAGATAAAATTGGAAACTAAATATTGATTCATATCACTTCCATATCACTGTCATTAAATAGATTTCCAAAGGGATATGCATATATCTTTATATATTACTAAAAGAATACTTTATATAATCAAAGGTATGTGTGAGAGCTGAAATGTTCGAAAATAATTCTGTTCAACGTAATTTGCATGAATTAACTAAATTAGTTTTCTCAGATAAGTATGAATATGTCGATCAGCCCCAAAAATTCAAGGGCAAATCTGGAAAGGTCTGGAAATTTGATGCTATCGTAAAGAATAAATTGGATATGTTCGGGATTTTCATTCGCGATTGGAAACGAGAAATTTCTATCACTCAATTAAGGCAATTACATAAAGCCTGTATCGACGTTCCCGATATCCAAGGAGGCATAATGATTTGTAATATGATATCTGATTTTTCTCGGGATTATTGTACTCAATTCGGAATCCAACTGCTCTCAAAAGGCCATTTGATTTCAAAATTAAGAAATCG
>CAZRKO010000009.1:0-2602 GCA_964600445.1 uncultured archaeon | reverse complement strand
AATTCGGAATCCAACTGCTCTCAAAAGGCCATTTGATTTCAAAATTAAGAAATCGACAATTTGAAATTTAAGTAAATTGGAAGACGATATTCTCATTCTAAAAAGCAATTTTCATTTAATAAAAAAGATAATTAAATCGCTTTCGGTTTAATCCTTTACCTCAAAGAATTAATTAGAAAAAAAAAGAATTAATTAAATTAAAGTTATATTATTGCCAATATCAGTACAATTATACCCAGTATTAACCCTATAATACAAAGTATATTTTTTTTCACTCTGACTAATCCAATTATTGCAAGTATAATTGCGATTATCCCAAAGATAAGCCCAAAGATAAAAAATCCAATAATCGCTAATATTATTGCAATTAATCCTAATGCATCAGCATCTTTCATGATAGTTTTCACTTTAATTTCTTTATGAATAAATTTTGGTAGAATACGAATTATTACATTCATATATAAAACTATGTTTCATGGATATATATCCCCTTAATTAGAGCTATATAAATCCACTCGATTTTAGGCCGCCTTCCATCCATCCCATTAAGAGATGCAAACCGATCATATTATCTTTAGTATGGATGGTAGAATTTGGAATGTAAGTTTCGAGATAACGTGTTGCGAGATATTCTATAGATGGATTTTCTTTATACCATTGTATTAATGAGTCCTTTACCTTAAAATAAAAGTCCTGCAGCTCACCTAATAATTTTTTAAAGTCATCATCTTTCAATACGCCAAAATGAGCTAAAGAGATTGAATCTATTTCTTCTCTCATGCTTTCTAATCTTTCAAAAGTCTTTAAAAGTTCCGATTCGTTGAAATCAGGCAGCATAATAACAGGAGCAATGGTATTTTCATCCCATTTATAAATAATTGAGTCACCAGTAAAAAGATTTCTGTTTTTTTCATCCAATATCGCAATTGAGTCTTGAGTATGTCCAAAGAAATTTAGAACTTTTAATTTTAAACCATTAAGGTCAATAGTATCACCTTCTTTCAATGAAGTGATTTCTCCTTCTATCGGAGGTACTTCATATCCGAATCCTTCATTCATTTTTCCTGGATTTCTCAAATATTCTATTGCATTTTCTGAAGCGAGAATCTCAAAGTCACCATTTAATTTCTTAAGCTTTTCCCACCCCTGATCGTGATCCCAGTGAGAATGGGTAAGCAAAAGCTTTTGAATTGGAAATAAGCCATATTCTTTCAATTTTTTTATAATTTTCCTTGCTGATAATGGTTCGCTCGTGTCAAACATCATACGTTCTCCACCGTTTTCAATTACAAAAATGGCAATTGTTCCAGGCAAACGAAACAACAAACCATCAATAAGATATGTATTATCATTAAATTTTCCTTCTTTAACAATATGAACCATTTCTTTCCCTCTTAAGATTTTTAATTTGAAAATGTTGTTTTATAAAATAAGTTTTAACATGCGATCATAAATATTTTTGTATTCGTATTCGGTAACTGCATTCAAAAAAATTTAATATGAGAATGCGATTACAAAAATCCACTTATCTGTAGCCCCTCAACGAGCCATTGCATAGCCAATTTTAACCCCATTAAATTTTGTTTTGTGAAGTATGTAGAATTTGGAATAAATGTTTCATGATATTTAGATGCAATATAGTTTAAAGAGGAGTTTTCTTTATGCCAATGAATAATCGCATCTCTTGTCTTAAAGTGAATATCTTCCATTACTTCAAGAATTTTATTGAAGGTCTTATCTGCCCAAATACCAAAATGGCTTAAGCAAATTGAACTCAAATCATCTTTCATGTTTCTTAATTTTTCAAAAGTCTTACAAAGTTCAATCTCATTGAATTCATGAGATAAAAAAACAGGCAGAAATGTCTCTGGATCGTATTTATTTATAACGGCATCCCCTGAAAAAATGTTTTTATTCTTTTTATCAAAAACCGCTATTAAATCTTGAGTATGGCCGAAGAAATTGAAAATTTCTAATTCTAAACCGTTTAAATCAATTATATCTCCCTCTTTTAAGGGTGAAACATCTTCTATAGGTTCGATTTTTACTTCATATTCCTCATTCAATTGTTTGGGATACATTAAATTTTCTATAGCATTTTCTGAAGCCAAAACCTCAATATCAGTTTCCTTCATAAGTATTTTCAATTTTCCTATTCCATCTATATGATCCCAGTGGGAATGAGTTAATAATAATTTATGGATTGGATAAAGCCCTAGTTCTTTAATTTTTGCTACAATTTTTCGGATCATTAATGCGGGTGTTGTTGTATCGATCATTATTCGAATACCATTGTTTTCAATTATATAAATGGCCGCATTTCCTTTCATTCCAAACATTTGCGCATCTATAAGAAAACTATTGGCGTTAAATTTCCCTTCAGAATTTATGAATACCATTTCAAGCACTCAATTCTTTAAATATAAAAAGAAAACAAGAATTTGTTAAAAATTTTTATTTTGAAAATATATTATTATTTTATCCCGAAGATCCTCTGCGCATTTCCACCAAGCATAAGATCTACTTCTTCTTGTGTGAATTTAATCCCCTCTGGAGCTTTAGTTGGCAGTCTCTTTATCATATTAACCCATGTTTTATAAGG
>CAZRKO010000008.1:0-17096 GCA_964600445.1 uncultured archaeon | reverse complement strand
ATGGTTTCATAAAATAATTAAAATTAAATTAGAAATAGATCTTTATTCGAAATTCAAAAGATTTATAATTTTTAATCCAATACTTCGGAGATTTTTCTACTAACACTCTCAATATTTAGGAAAACCATACCCAAGGACGCATTAGCGCGTGCAAGAGTGCATAATATCGCATTTGAGCCCGCTCTCGATAAAATAATTATCCCATCTTCGCCTTCTATAAGAATTCTTTTAAGCTCCCCTCGTGCGAGCTCATCAACAGCTCTTTCTGAAACGGATATAATTGCTGCTGACATTGCTGACACAATTCCGTCATTCACATCACGTGCGAGGACTGAACCAATTGGTAAGCCTTGAACTGAAACTATAGCGGAACCTTGTATTTCTGAATTTATAGCCTCCATTTGTCTTAAAAGGTCGATGAGTTCGCTGATATTTTCACTCACTGATAATTCAACTTGAAAAAATGGTATCTTAATTTTATAATATAATAACTAATATAATATATTTTTTAATATATTTTATTTTTCTATTTAATTTTATTTTAATTTTATATCAAAATTTTTTAGTTAAAATTCATATTACATAATTTAATGACCGAAGATCGAAAAAGTACTAATAGTAAGCAAAAAAGTAAGGAAGAGTTAGAAAAAGAGCAAGAAGAAAAACAACATAAAGTTGAATCTCTTAAAAAAGCCGGAAACATTGCAAAAGAAGTCAAACAGTTTATAAAACCAAAAATTAAAGTTGGCAAAAATGCTTTAGAAATAATTGAAGCGACAGAATCAAAAATATTAGAATTAGGAGGAGCAATGGCTTTTCCAGTAAACCTATCAATTAACCATATAGCTGCTCATTATACTTCTCCTCTACGAGACGATGGTTTATCTATAGAAGAAAATGATTTGGTTAAAATAGATGTAGGTGTACATATTGACGGATATATAGTTGATACTGCATTTTCTGTTAATTTTAACCCAGATGAGTCTTTACAGAACATAATACAGGCTACTGAAGTGGCCGTGGATGCTGCTAAAATGATGGCCAAACCTAATGTAAATACTAGAGAAATCGGCAAGAAAATAGAAAGCATAATTAAGGGATTTAAATATAATCCTATTAAAGAACTAGGTGGTCACCAAACTGAAAGATGGATTGTTCATGGAAAAAAAGCACTACCAGAATTAGGAAATCAGAAAGGTGATATAATGGAAGAAGGTGATGTATTTGCCGTTGAAATTTTTGCGTCTACTGGAGAGGGATCTGTTCATTTAACAAACAACTCATTTATTTACGAATTAAATCCTTACTCTGGACGAGTGCCATTAAGAAGAAAGACCTCTAAACAAATATTAGGTCATATTAATAAAAATTATAAAACATTACCATTCGCCGAAAGATGGTTAGCAAAAGAGTTTAGAATGGGAGTTGCATTCGGTCTCCAAGAATTAGTAAAACAAAATAAATTAAAAGCGCACTATGTTTTGGCAGAAAATAAAGGAGCATTTGTGGCTCAGTCAGAAGAAACCATACTTATCACTGAGAATGGATTTGAACAGTTAACCTAAATGTTTATTTTTTTTAAAATTATAAACTTTTTTCTTATCTCTGCTATGAAAAAACTTAATATATGTCTTATATCACTAACAGTGGCTCCAGATAGTCAAGATGGGAGTGCAAAATTTATTAGGGGTATTTTTGATTATTTAAACAAGCAAGACCACATAAACGTAAAGTTAATCACAGCTGAATGGAATAAAAAACTTAATAACCCGAATATAATACAATATAGGGTGATTAAAAAGAGTTTCTTTTGGATTCCTCAATTTGTTTTTCATGTAATTAAATATATTAAGGGAAAACAGTTTGATATTATTCATGGAAATGGTCCAAAGGGATCCTTACCACTTATTTTTTTAAGCAAAAGAAAAAATTTTGTTTCAACTCTTCATGATTTAGGTCCATTTGAAACAAAATTCTCCTTACTTCCTGTAGAGAAATATTTATTTAAGCAAGTAGCAAAAAAAGCCACTCTTATAACTACATGTTCTAATTCTATTAGGAGAGAAATTAAAAATTTTATGCAAAAAATAAATATTAGCAAAATCTTCAATCTTTATTCTGCTATCGAGGAAAAATTTAAACCATATCCAGAAGAGGCGAAAAAGCTTAAACAAAAAATGAAAATCAATGGACCTGTTCTTTTATACATAGGACGTATAGCATTATATAAGGGTGTAGATGATATTATTACTGCTTATAATATTGCAAAGAAAAAAATTCCCAATCTAACTTTAATACTAGGAGGAAAACCCGACTTTTATATGGAACAAATTTTTCAAGAATGGAAAAGGAATTATCAGGATGTTTATTTTCCTGGTTTTATTTCTGAAGATGATATTCCAGTTTATTATTCCATGGGTGACATTTTTATCACATATTCTTATGCTGCTGAGGGTTTTGGCTTAACTCCAGTTGAGGCTATTGCATGCGGTACACCAGTAATTTGTTCATCACTACCTGCTTTTAAGGAAGTTCTACAAGATAATGCTGTTTTTGTTCCACCAAAAAATCCTTCGCTCTTGGCGAAGGAAATTATCAACTTAATTAATGATGAGGAGAAGAGATCTATGATGATAAAGAAGGCACAACAATTTATTAAAAGATATACGTGGGATTCAGTTGGGAAAAAACTAGAAGAAGTTTACGAAAAGCTTTTATACTACTGAAACAATTTTTAACAATTTTAAAGCTCTAATTTTTCTGTGACATGATCAAAGCAAAGTATATTTGGATTTTCGAATTGTCTTAATTTCTCCTTAAATGAGAGATTAAACCTGTTAGACAATGGACCTTCTTGAAGAATTTCTTTCGACCTTTCAATTATCATATTGATATCTCTAAAATGGTCTAAGGGAAAACCGTTTTTAATCAAAAAATGCTCCTGTGGAGCAGTATCTCCGGGAAAATATTCAATACTGGGTACGTTTAGAAGGCTTGATTCACGAACAATTGTGCCCCCTCCACTTATAATTAAGGCACTATAAAAGCAAAGATCAACTAAATTAGGTAAATAACGTGTAATTACCACATTTTTATCCTCCGAGTAATTTTTTAGTTTAGCTCTGAGAAATTGCTCTTGTTTTTCAGTCCGGACGAGCAAGAAGAATTTATAATCAGAAAATTCTTCATATGTAGGTGGAAAGATCTCACTTAATAAGGTTTCATCAGGTTCCAACTTGTCAATAAAATAGGATGCAAATGAAGGTTCGCTTCTCATTATCACATATTTCCCTTTTTCCACTTCAAACTTTTCAAGAATCTCAAGATTAGGTTCATATTCTGAAAGCCATGCTATTTCATCAATACCATTATAACGCAAAAGCTTCTCTTGGTCGGCACCCAAACGTATATACCATTCTACTGGTACACAATAAGGAACTATGACTTGATTAAGAAAAGGGAGGATTAATTTGCAAACAGGTTCATTTCTTGGCTCATCATTATATCCAGTTGAAGGGATGTTTAAACCATAAGCAATTCTGGTACCTTCTACTGATGAAAAAGTAACAAAATAATCTGGATTAAATTTTGTTACATGGGGTAGAAGCTCTTGTAAACGATCTATGTAAGTTCGTAATTTATCAGATAGTTTTTCTCCACCGTGTCTTCCAACTTTTTGATATTTTACACTCATATCATCCAAGATTTGAAATGTAGAATCATAATCTCGGGCAGTAATAAGGAGATCAATGCCTTCTGCTTTGAACATTTCAAACAGAGAGTTAAACATGATCCCTGTCTTTGGTTCCTCTATATCAATCCAAATTTTTTTACCCGAGAGGCTCATAAATAACACCTTCAAAGAGTATAGTTTTACTTGTTCCAATCATCCGGAACTTTTTTTAAAAATCTCGCAGGATTTCCTATAATTATATCTTTCTCCTTTGTGTCCTTTGTGACTACTGCTCCTGCTCCTACAATAGTCCCATATTTTATTTTTACATTTGGAAATATTATCGAGTTGGCACCTAAAGATACATTATCTTCAATGGTAGGGCCAATTAAGTCATATTTTTTACGCATCATGTACTTATCATTAGTTAATTTGCAAAACGGACCCATAAAAACATTATTCCCAATAATTGAAAAAGGAGGGATATATACTCCAGTTTGAATACTGACATTTCTACCAATAGTTACAAAACCATCAATAATACTATTCGTTCCGATTAATGCATTCTCTGCTATTGCGGTTTTTTCTCGAATTAATACATTATGACCGGTTTGACAATTAGAATCAATAGAAACATCGGAATAAATAATAGTACCCGCACGTATAGTACAATTTTCTCCGATGTCTACGTTTGGACCTTCAAAATCAGAATTTTTTTTTTTACTGGTTATAATCTTTTTTAAATGGATTCGTTGAGGATGACCAATAATACAATTTTCTCCGATGTAAGTCCCGGAATTTATTAATGCTTTGCCGTAAATCTTAACTCCTTTGGAAAGATATACATCTTTCTTAATTGTAACTCCTTTACCTATTACCACAAAATCGTCAATAAAAGCACTTTCATCTATTTTAGCATCAGCATTAATCATCATATTGTCTATATTGTTCATATCCAAAACTGTTTCTGCTAAGAAATTTGATATATATTTATTTAAATATAAGTTCTAGAATATTAAATTTTATATCAACAATAAGGATTCAAGTCGAATCTTTTACTTTTATAATTTGCATTAAAACTTAAATTTTTATTTTAAATTAGAGAAGTTTCTTTATAAAAAATCCTTTAGGATGCTTTTACTTGGTACATTCACATGGTTTTTTATTACAATTCTTACATTTATTTGGATATTTTTCAATTAACGCTTTTTCAACATCAATTTCTAATAAATTTGCTATGGAAATTGTCCACGCGATAACATCCGCGATTTCTTGTGATGTTTTCTCTTTATCTAGTCTTTTCTCCTTTAGTAAATTGGCTAGCTCTCCAATTTCCTCTATCAACCATATAAAAGTGCTTTTAATGCCCCTATTAGAGTCTTGATGAAAATAAAGTTCTTTTATTAAATTCTGAAAATCAGAAATATTCATGAAGTTTTTTCACATCAATATTCATTAAATGAAGGCTAACCGGCTGGAGATCCCGGAGTGAAGAGCCAATTAAGTATTCCTAAATGGGCTAAAATTACAATACCAATTAATAAGGTGGCCATAAGAATTGTGCTTATTGGCCCTATCTTAATACCAATTGAACTATCTTCAAAAAACCTCATTAGTCCTGCTCCACCCATTGGCATAGGGGCGCTACCACTTCTTCTTTTTTTACGTCTAGATTGTCTTTGCCTTGACATTATAAAATTTTCTTAATATAGAATTCAAAATGATATATAAAAAATAAACCACTAAAATTTTAAAACTTTCTCAATAGGTAAGAATAAAAATATAATAAATTTTTATTAATTGTTTTAATTATTTTATGTTAATTGAAGAAAGTTAAGATAATTTATGTTTAAGAAAAAAATAGCGTTTTTTATTTTCATAGGAATATTTTTAATGATTATTATTTTTTCATTGATTCCTTCTTCATCAAACGTTAATTACGAACAAAATGATGATTTTAAAAATAAAGAACATCCAAAAATCTCAGCAAGTTTAGAGGGAGCAGATAATATATTAATTACCAAAATTAATCGAGAGGCTGAATTAAACGGATTTGGGTTAGTAAATATCGAAGATGAGATTAAAATTAAAAATATGAATGATAATCCAATCACTTCTATTTTTATAGGAATACCTATAACTCAATCTGATAATCTAGTCTTTTTTGAAGCAAGAGGCGAAGGAGAAAATACTTTATCAATTGAAAAAGATGACATGGTTATGAAAGAATTTGAAATGATAGCAATATATTTCGATTCACCATTAAAACCTTATGAAACGATCGATATAGAAGTCCAACATTCATATAAAGATATGCTACTTTATAGTGAAGAAGCAACTACAATCCAACAAATAAACTTTACGGGCTATGTTTACCCTCTTATGCCTTATAGAGCAGAGGGTAGTATAAAAGCTATATATGAAATACCTGATACTTCTCTAGTAACCTCCACAGATTGGGGTAACGAAGACTCGGGAGAAGACACTATTACTTTTAATTTAATAGATTTCTCTCCTAGTAAAGATCATCTTGATCCTTTTTTAGAAAATTTGGATGGAGGTGAACTGATTCAAATTCTTTTATCTGATGATGACGTAACAAAACTAGAATTTAATGAAATAACAAGAGAAATTTATTTTTCTCCTTGGGGTATTATTAAAGTAACTGAGGAATATGAGATAAGAAATAAAGGAGCAATAGATTTTCATAAATTGGAATTTGAAATTCCAGGACCTGCTAAAGAAATAAAAGTTTTTGATGATTTAGGAGAGATATTAGGAGTGACAATTGAACCTGAGGAGAATTATTATAATTTAACATATAAAGATTTATTTATTGATCTGTCAGAAAATCGGGTTGATATTACACCTGGTTCAAAATTCAGATTCACGATTGAATATTTCTTACCATTTGAAGAATATTTTTCATTAAATTGGTTTCAAGTATCAATTAAAATCGATTTACTAACATCTATCTATGAATACCTGGGAAGAGATCAAATTATTAAAGTTATTATTGAAGGTTGTTTTAGTTTAGATTATGTATCTGATCCTCCAGTTGCTATAGAACATTCTCAAAACGCTTTAATATTAGTTTATGAATCTGATTATGTAGTTCCATCTCAAGATAAAGAAATACAGTTTACATATACAATTAATTATTTAGATATAAGTTTAAGACCAATTACCTTTTTTATACTAATCTCACTAATATCATCAGCGTATGTATTTTTTGTTAAAACCAGGAAAGAAACCACTGCTTATGCTGCATTTAGAAAAGAATTGCTTCCAATTAATGAAATCCGTGAATTTTGCTCCTTATATGACGAAAAAAATGCATTTCTTTTAGAAGTTAGGCAAGCAGAGGAAGATGTTAAGAGAAAGAAAATAATTAAAAAGAAATATAGAAATATTTTAGATAAGAATACAAAAAAAATTGAAGAAATAGAAAAGGAAATTATTCCCTTTAACAAAATTATAAGAGAAGTAAATGCCACTTTTGAAAATATAATTAGCAAATTAGAGATTCTTGAAGCAGAACGCTTAAGTGTTAAGGATAGTTTGAATCTCTTAGAAGCTCGATATAGAAGAGGGCGGCTTCCTTCAAAAAAAGCATATCTCAATTTAACTGAAAATTTTTTGGGAAGAAGAAAAAAAATAGACAGAAGTATTGATAAAAACATACAACAATTAAGGAGTTATCTGCTTTAACAGTATAATTTTTTAAGCATATAATCTCTTAATAAGTTAGGAGATTCTTATGAAGCCTTGGTTATTTGACATTCTTGCATGTCCAATAGATAAACATTTTCCTTTAAAACTATTCATTTTCACATATGAAACTAAACCAGAAGAATTCGAATCTTTTCTTAATGTTTACCAGAAAAGAGATATCGATCAAATTAAACAGGAAGAAATTATTAAATTTCTAAGAAAAGATCAAAACTTATACATGAATGATAATGTAATTATTGAAAAAAATACAATTGAAGTGTACCTTGACCTTATAATTTCAAGTATTAATGAATTGATAAATATTGTAGACAAATCTCCATATGATATAAGTAAAAAAAGTTTTCATACAGCTAAAACGGAAATTAAGCAAAGGATAATGGAATTCTCTAAAAACGTAGAATTAGATAAAATTGAGGATATATTACCTGAACTTTATTTCATAAATAAAATAAAAATAGAAACTGAGATTGATTCAGGAATTTTATTATGTGAAAAATGTCATCGCTGGTTTCCAATAATAGACACCATACCTCAGATGCTGCCAGATGAATACAGGGACGAGAAAAAAGATGTCGAATTTTTACAAACCAATAAAAATTTATTAGATCAAGAATTTTTAAAACAAGATCTAAAACCTTTTAACATTTAACTTTTTAAAACATTACCGATTATACAGCCCGGTGGTGTAGTGGACAAGCATCTGGGGCCTTGAAAAGGCTGAGATCTCTGAGTCTTGAAGAAACCCCGTGACCACGGTTCGAATCCGTGCCGGGCTATTTTTTTCCTTAAACGCATTATTTTTCACTTGAAATAAATTAGTAATTAAAAAATAAAAGGTTTTTATTAAGCTAATATTTTAAATTTTAAACTAATTAAGAAGAATAGGCAAAATGATTCGGATTTCCGACTTGAATTGGGGGATTTTAGAAGTTTTTTATTTAATAATAATTTTTATTATCGGATTTATGGCTACATTATTATTAATTCCTCATATTATCAAAATAATGAAAAAGAAAGGATATATCGGATATGATATACATAAAAACGATCGACCAGAAGTGGCAGAATCGGGTGGTATTAGTATGGTTATTGGAGTATCTGTTTCTTCTATTTTTTTAATAGTTTTTTTTCCAATTTTCTTTAACGAGATTTTAATTTTCATTCTAACGATAATTTTAGCTGGAACAATAGGCTTTATTGATGATAGAATAAAATTAAGATCTCGGTATAAGATTTTGTTGACAATATTTACTGGTAGTATTATCTTTTTCGCCAATTATTTTGGTTTTATTCATATATCATCTCCCACCATCCCATTCCTCGGAAAAACAAGGTTGACTATTATATATCCACTTTTAATTCCAATAATAGTAGCGGTTTTTGCAAATACCGTAAATATGTTAGAGGGATACAATGGTGAAGGTAGCGGGACCTGCTTAATAGCGGTGTTTTTTATTTTAATCTGTTCGATTATTTGGAATTCAGCAGAAGCACTACTTTTTTCAATAGTATCTCTTGCGGTTTTAATTCCTTTTTTTTTATACAATAGATATCCCGCAAGAGTTTTTCCTGGAGATGTTGGAACATTAAGTATGGGCGCTATGATTGCCTGTATTGCTTTATTCGGATCTATTGAGGTTGCTATATTCTGTGCTCTTTTAATCCATGTGTTCAATAGCTTTTACGTTATTAGTTCTGTAAAAGGTTTTATTGAAAGCTCTGAAATTAGTAAAACTAAATCTGATGTTATTTTATTAGAAAATGATCTGATTAAAGCAACTTATCAAAGAGGGGCCGCATTAACATTACCTAGGTTAATTCTTGCGAAAGGACCCTTAAAAGAGCCAGAATTGGTTAAGAATTTTTTTATAATTTCAATTATATGTGGATTTTTCTCAATTGCTGCCGTAATTTTAATGCAATGGACAATAGGTACTCTTAATTTTATCATTCCCCTTATAATAATTAGCATTCTCATCATCCCTACTGTGTTCTTATTATATAAATTTCCAAGAATTAGGGGAATTATCGCCTTAATGATCCTCTTATTACTTGCAAGCATTGTATTTTTAATAATAATTGATCTACTTATTATGCCATTAAAATATCCGGATATTAATTTAATTATTGTTAGGGTTCCTGTAAATATTGCATTTTCTTTTTTGTTGTATTTTCCGATGTTATTATTTTGGTATTATATTACAATCAAATATTTCTGGGCTCAAATTAATAAAATGAAAGATCTTGAAGCTGTAAATTAGTAAAAAAATAATTTAAAATATCAGATAATCTTATTTTTCTGATTTAAGTTTTACATTTAATTCCTGATTGGAAGCTATTTGGAGATTTTCTTTAAACTTAATTTCAATTATATCATTTAAAACATTTATATCTACATTATCCTTTAAACTTAAACCATCGATTGATACCTCAAAAATATGATCAATACTTTCTTCTAAATTCCATGTTCTCAGAATTTTTAATTTCAGCTCTCCGAATAAGGGCTTAATTGTGATAGATAGGTTGTTTCCATCATATTCTCTTCTAATCATCCCCCAAGAAGAATTAGTAATAAATAATGCCTGCATTGGATTGTTTTTAAATCGGGGTAAAAAATTAATACGGTTTTCAAGCGCGTTCCAATGATAACCGATAGCTGCTTCATAAATTCTCCAGGAAGACATAGCCCTAACATAGTGATCGCCGCATTCTACTTCATTCCACGGATTTCTATATCTTCCATCATAGCGGCCACGAATAGCATTCAAAATTTTTAAGGCACTATCTATTTTATCGTTTTCCATCATTAAAGCTGCAACTTCATATTCAATTCCCGTCCAAACCTCATCAGAATAACCCATTGGTATTTTAGGTCTGTCCCCCTTAGGCCAAGTGCAAACTAATAAACCCTTATCATGATCCGAAGCAAAAATCCTTGAGTTGTGGACGAATCCGTGGAAATTTTCCATAAAATTATATTTCATAATATTATCCAAGGTTATGTTTATTTTTTCTTTTGGTAGAAGGGAGCCCAGCTCCAGCATATATGCCCAAAACTGACCAAAAAGTTGGTCTGAGAGGCAACCGATACCATACTGAGAGCTGTGGTGCTGTCCCTCATCGTATGTTTGAATCCAATATTCTCCATTCCATAAAGAATCATCATAGTTTTTCTTCCCATTATTGAATCTTTTGATACATTTCTCCTTAAAATCATCATCATATACTAAATTTGCCATTTTTTCAAAAGCTTTCAGAGCAGCAAGATATAAAGCTCCAATGAACATGTTCTTTCCATAAAAAGAAATATCATACGTATTTGGTTGTTCACCTTCAATTACACCCTGCGCATCTGGGTCGCATTCTTGAAAAATATAATTCATTAATCTTCTTATTTTAGGATATGCTTTCTTGAACCATTCGAAATCATTTGTAAATAATAACATTCGATATGTTTTTAGAATACATCCGAATAAACCGTCCATCGCCGGATGTGCGGGGCCTCCAATTCGAACATCATTCGCTTGAGGTAAATATGTAGGTACAACTAATCTGTGAGGTAAAAGGCCTTTGCTACCTACACGCATGAATTCATTGTTTAGCATAGAAATTTCTAAGGAGGGGTACAATCTCGAATGGGTAACACTATAATTCCATACATGAGTACAATTCATTGGACAGCAACCCCCGTATGGGGGATTATTTAATGAAGTACTTTCACCACAACAACCTTCAAATCCCATAAATTCTCCTTTATTCGTTATAAAACAAGAAGGGCTACGTACAGTCGACATTACGGCAGAAACTGAATCAATAATTTCTCCAGGGATCGTTGTATTAAAAAGTAAATTCTGAAATTCCCTGGTAGTTTTCTCTAAAAATTCAAAATTATCAACTGTATACTGGATTACGTCTTTGGCATGTCTGAACCATTTATTATAACGATTCCCGATCCAGAATTTACTTTTGAGGTCAACACCTACTCTACGATATAAGTATTTGTCCCAATTCTGGTACCTGTTAGGAAAGGACCAGCTTAATAAAAAGATGATATTAATCTTTTCCAATGGGGCAAGAGTATACTCATTTAACAATGCCCCGCACCAAGTTTTCCCATGAGATGAGGGTTCAGTTGGTTCAAATTGTTTCTTAATAGAATTCAAATTGTTTAAAAACTCAATTAAATCGTTACGTAAATTAATTGAGGGAATTTTCACACAATCCTTATGCAATGATGCAAAAATGATCTCTCCTTCATACATATCGTTAATAATGGGGTTTTCCGAAATCATATGAATGCCATTGATATCGTTTATTGAAATTGGACTATTTTTATTTGCATAGAAAGATGGATAATGATTAAGATCTATTTCAGAAATACCATCCCAACCGATAAAATTTAATAGCGTTCCACCAAGCCTAATATCGACTGATGTTTCTTTATTTGGATTCCGTACTTCAAAGTTAAAAATAATAATTGGCAATGCTGAATTTTTTACATCAAGAGGAATCATAGGATTCCAAGCTTCAAGCTCTATTTCTACGGGTATCTCATCATCAAAATAACTTATCTTAGCAAAAGGATATTCCCCATTGAAAACTAAATCTTGGATACAATTGAATTTTTCGTGTCTTTTTTTAATATCCTCAGGAATTACATGATCACTAACAGATTCGGCAGGCTTAAAATTATCTGGAAGCTTAACATCCTTTTCAAGAATTTTAGTATTCCAATTACCTGCTTCTTCTAATCGTGTTTGTATAAAAAAAAACGATAAAGGTACATATCCTAAGTGATTTACATTATTTACTATTTGCCATTGTCTTAAGCTACCATCACCCGCTAAAGCAATGTTGCCTGTTCCTAAACCACCCAAAGGGAAGGCAGCACAATTTAAGTAAAAATTTTTAAGAATCGTCATAGACCATCACATGTATTTATTTTAAAAATAATCGATTTTTAATAATTTATTTTAAACTTTATGTTAATTAATCTTAAATTTTTAAACCATACAAGTTGACATTTTATAAATTAATTATCATTTACTATAAACATAATAATTTGTGTTTTTATGAACGAATTTTTTGTATTTTTATAGGTTAAATTACTATTTTAAAAGATAACAATAAGTTAGGTTCCGAAGGTATTTTCATTGAAAAAAGTTGCAAGGTATTTACTGTTAATCATCTATATTTTTGGCTCAATATCTACATTCTATTTGGTTGGATTTATCTTATTTCAACCTATATGGTCTGAAATTTTATTTGATTGGAGTTTCTATGTTGCTGCTTTTCTTTATTTAATTACAATTCAAGAATTTTATCATTGGGCAAAAATTGGACGCCGGAGCGAAATGAGCGACCTTATCGCAATCGCTTTTTTTTTCTTTTTAATCTTTTTCTTTACGAAAGATTTACTAACATCATTAATGGGTGCTTTTAGCATATATTTATGGTTCGGAATATGGGAGTTGAAAGATTATCCAATCCTAAACAAAATTCTGGTAATATCGTTAGTTACATACAATGTAATATTCATAGCAGGGTTATTTTCCGCTTATTTAAATAATCAGTTTTATCTTAATACGGCATTTGCCTTTTCATTTTGGATCATCCTTGGTTTGGGTTTCATATTATTCGGAAGAAAGTATATCATAGTTTGGAGGTTCATGAGTCCGGCATATTTGGTATTATTTCTATATATAATAGCGTGGCTCGCAGTAATTTTTATTAACCAATTTACTCCCATCGATTTTAATGTCCATACCCCTTTTGGACCTTTTGAAGTCCAATTAATATATCCCATCTTAATTATAGTTAATTGGATAATTTATTTCGTTTCTGGTCCGATTCTTGACAAATTATTAGGAATCAAAAGAGTTGAAGATGAGGAGTTATTAAATTTAGTTGAAAATGTTAAAAATGATCTAGGTATTAAAGGAAAAGTTAAGGTTGGATTTGGAAATTATCCGATTTTAAATGCTATGGCTTATGGGTCATTTTTTGATAAAAGAATTGCTATTATTGCCGAATCAAAAAAACAAATACCTGAAGATGAGTTGAAAGGAATAGTAGCCCATGAATTAGCACATACAAAAGGTAACCACACGTTAATTTTAACCTTTATCGCAACTCTTGATTTATTTATACGTATGGTTTTAGATTTGCCCGCAACTTATTATGATTACACATTTGGTGATCCAGAAATTCCAATGATATATTTTATCCTTCTTAACATCGTGATTTATCTTTTTATTTATATAATCGTGAGAATCCTGGAGGGAAGAGCGGATTTATATACAAAGAAGTCTGGATATGCTAAAGAACTTGCTAAAGCACTTTATAATTTAGAAAGTTTCTATGCAACAGGTCGCGACTTTGGATTGAATACAATGCTTTTATGCGACGAAAAAATAACAAAAGATAATCAAATTCTAGATTATATTAAAACGGCGGAATATTTATATCGTTCAATGATTAAACCATCTAGAGGATCACTTTTAGCTAATTTTATGAATTCTCATCCCCCTTCGTATTTTAGAATTGCAGCAATTTTAAGTGAGGAATTGAAACCTGGTAAAGAAGCATTGCTCCCATTTATATGTTTGAAGAGATCAAAACAAATCAAATATGCAATGAAATTTGAAAAGGCACGTAAGGCGTTTAAAATTATAGCCAATGAGAAATTTAAAGAGTTATTTGATATTGGTGATATATCTTTAATTTTTAAAAAAATTGAAAGAAAAAAATTATATGAATTAGACCTTAACAATGAATTCATATTTAAAAATTTAATTACAGAAGAGTATATTATCGGCAGATTAGATGATATTCAATTTCTTGATGATGTAAGTGATGCTGATCAATATATTATTACAAATTTAAAAACTAATCAAAAAGAATATCTTAATGCTTCTTTGTATAGTAAAATTAGGGTAAAATTTGATGATACTTATTATTATTTCGATAAAAACAGACCTTTTATCTTAAATGACATTAACTTGAATGAAGAAAAAAAAGATGGAAGTTATGTCTTTCTTGATGAGGGTAATAAAATCTCTAAATCAATTAAAAAAACGAAATTGCCCAATTCAGATGATATTATAAAGAATTTTGAAGATCAAGATGTATTTCTAAAAATGAAAGGGAAATTAAGAGTTTTTAAATGCATTAAAGTAAAATCTGCAAAAAATTTAGATGATTATGAAATAGAACTAATTGATTCTACAGATGAAAGAAGTGTTAAATATTACCTGAAAGATTTAATAATACGGCCAAAAACTATTTATCTCTCGATAAGTAATAATTTAGATTTTAGAAATTCTGAAGTTAAACTAATTAATTGGATGATAAACAATCAGACTTTTTCATATATTTATCTAAAGAAGCCTGTAAATAATTTAGAAATAGGAAAAATTCAACAAGTGAATTTTGATAGAAATAAATTAAAGAAAAATTCAGTCAATAAAGAACAAGAAGCCGGCAATAATATTGTTGTCAAAAATATATTTGGAAAAGAAATAGATATCGAGTATAACTCATTAGAATTAATAACTTTTGAATATGATACTGCTATGATGCAATTGAAATCCGAAACAAGTATGTTTAGCAGATTGGGATACAAGATTTTACATAAGTTTAAACCAAGAAGTATTTTTTACGTTAATAAACTTTAATTTTAATGCGTTTTTAAAACAATTTATATGCTACGTAAAATCAAAAATATTCTTAACCTACTAAGGATTAGGCAGTACTATAAAAATGGACTAATCTTTCTTGGAGCGTTTTACAGTAAAAGTTTACTAAATTTTTCTCTTTATCCAACTCTTATTTTAGGATTTATCCTATTATGCTGTGCCTCTTCAATTAATTACATTATAAACGATTTAGTTGATATCGAGAAGGATAAAAGACATCCAGAGAAAATAAAAAGTAGACCCCTTGCTTCAGGAGAATTATCAAAAACGTTTGCTTTTTTATTATTAATTATCTTATCTGGAATTATTGGATTCTCACTCATCTTTATTATATCTAATTGGAATTTCGCGATTATGATAATTTTAATAATTATCACAGGCCAATTATATAATCATCTTCTCAAAAAATATGCTTTTGTAGATATTCTTTGCTTATCAATGATTTACTTATGGAGAGCTTTATCAGGATGCTTTTTAATCCACGTATTTATATCACCCTGGTTATTTTTGGCTATTTTTGAAATCGCACTATTTTTAGTCATAGCCAAAAGAAAAGGAGATTTGATGTTATTAAACTCATTAGGTAAAGAAGACGCAATCGCTCATAAAAAAAGTTATGACCAATATTCTCTCAAATTGTTAGATCAATTTCATGTAATAATAGCATGCTCCTTGTTTATTTCACACTCTCTTTATCTTATAATTCATTTTAATTTATTTTCAGCAGAATCAGTTAATATTCATGAATATTCTGCAATACTTACTATACCTATAATGCTTTACATAATTTTTAGATATATGTACCTCACTTCTGCGAAACCTGAAATTGCTCGAAATACTGAGAAAGCATTTTTCGACCCGGGGATGCTAATTGCCGGAATTTGTTTTATGGCTATTCTATCTTATTCTTTCTATTTTGATGAATTTATCAGCTTACTCAATAATTTATTCTAAGGTATGAAATATTGAATTCTATTAAACTGGATCTACATGTTCATACTATTTATTCTGGAGATTCGTTTATTACTCCTGAAATTGCATTAAAATATGCTAAAATTAAGAAACTTGATGGTTTTGCTATAACAGACCATGATACTTTAAAGGCTTATAACATTTTGAAAAAAAAAAATCATAATAACGAGTTAATTATAATTCCGGGAATGGAAATTAAAACTCATATTGGAGAAGTCATTGGTCTTTTTATCAATGAGGAAATCAACGTTCGGGATAATAGTTTTGTTTCAATAGTTGAAAAAATAAAAGAAAATAACGGATTAGTTGTCATCCCTCATCCTTTTGATTTTTTAAGAGGTAATCGTTTAAAAATTAACTTATTATCAGACAATATGATTAAAAAATATCTAGATGGAATAGAAATAATTAATTCCAGAATAATTTTTAAAAGATGCATCAATAAAGCAAGAAAATTTAATAGAAAGTATCAATTATTTGAAACTGGAGGCTCTGATGCTCATTCAAATGAAGAAATTGGAAATGGCTACACTTTTATTAATGATGTTGACAATTCTCTTGAAAGTATTAGAAAAGGCTTACTAGCAAATAAATCAAAGAGCATGGGAGTGCTTTCAAGTCCATTTGTACATGCTAAAACCGTTTTCAATAAACTAAAAAAGGGACTCTACTTTTAATTGCATGATTATGGCTGATAAACCTCAAGTTTTTGTCATAAAAACATCAAGTAAAACCGTTTTAAGTGATTACACTAAGCTCATGCACATGGCGAATTATCAAAAACGGTTTCCAAAAGACCTTAAAACAATTATTAAACTTAACCTTAGCTGGTCGAAATTCTTTCCTGCATGCTCGAGCCCCCCTTGGCAGGTGGAAGGAGTTTTAAAGACCATGATAGAGGATGGCTACGACCCAAAAAGGCTATTTACTGCTGAAAACAGGACTGTAGTAACAAATATCGCGAAAGGTATCAGTGGAAATCGTTGGGGGCCGATAATTAAGAAGTACGGTGTTTGGTT